>DAOTWK010000105.1:0-8709 GCA_034435815.1 Anaerolineae bacterium
TCTTCCCGCCAGGGATAACAGCGCTCATCCTGCGCTGCAACGACCCGCGCGCCCTTTGTATGCCCCACGACGATGTGCGGAAACGCATAGAAAAATCGCAGGGACGGCGCCTCTTCCCGGGGCATCCACAGGCCCGAGTAACAAGTCTCGTAGTCAATCCACCCGGGCTTCAGATTACGCCCGGTCAGAATCGGCACCAGGCCATCCCGGGGCTCCCCCACCACAGCCGGGTGGCGGCGAATCTCCGGGCTGCGCGCGGCGAAGTGAATCTCCAACCACTCTCCCAGAGGAACGCCCTGGCGCTCAAACGCAATCGCCTCGGGTGTCTCAAAGCGAATCAGTTCGCCCTGATATGAAGTCTTCCGGACGACCGGCTCGCTCCTCCTCAGGTCATACAGACTCAGGCCCTGCTCTCCCCGTTGCAGGACCAGGACGACAGCGACAACGTTTCGCTCCAGAAAGGGACGGCCCACATAGTGCACTTCCAAACGGCCCTCCCGGGCCAGAAACTGCCGCAGCCGGGCAAAGTCGTCCAGCACCAGCCATGTAGAGGGAACGACAAACACCAGCCGACCGCTGGGCCGGAGCAGGTTGACGGCGCGCTCAATGAACGCGCCGTAGATGTTGAATTTGCCCCGCCAGGTCTGAAAGCGGCGCTTGTAAAGACTCTTTCGCTCTTTGAGGATATGAATGGGGTAGTGGGAAGCATCGCCGATAATGCCATAAGGAGGATTGCCGATAATGAGGTCAAAAGGTTCCCCGGGTTGCCAGAGCAGGAAATCCTCTTCCAGGACCGTCGCGAAGGGCACCTGACGCCGGGCCTCTGCCACTGAATTCGGGTCGATATCCACCCCAACCAACTCATGGTGAGTGCCGTACCGTTCGGCAAACGCCCGGAGAAAGGGGGCGTGGCCGCAGGCCGGTTCCAATACCCGGAGAGGGGAGCGCATTGGGGATGCCAGGGAGATCATAAACGATACCAGGTCTGGAGGGGTCGCCACCGCCCCCAATGCCCGTTTTTGCTCCTTCTCGCTCAACCCCGGCTTCATACAACAACTCCCAACAGAAGGGCTCGGACATGAACGTCCGGGCTCAGAACACAAGACCCTGCGGGCTCTATCAGCCCGAAAGGGGAAGAAGCACCGGCGGATATGTTGGATTTTTCAGTCACCGAAGGACGATTGGCAGTTGAGCCCGATAGTTTACCGTCGGGCTTTTTGCTCCGCGGCCCGGACCTCCTCCTGCTCCTCTTCTCCTTCCTCCACTGGCCAGACCTCGGTGGCCCGGTCAATGAAGAGCACCCCCTCGGTATGGTCAATTTCGTGCTGGAGGACGCGCGCCAGGTAGCCCCGGGCCTTCAACCGCACCGGCTTCCCTCTCGGGTCCACAGCCTTTACAACAATCTCCCCGTGGCGGGGGACGGTTCCCACCCAGCCAGGCACCGAGAGACACCCCTCTACCCCGTCCTCAACTTCGTTGGATACCTTGACCAGTTCGGGGTTGATCAGCGCCAGGGAGGTTCCGGCATCCGGGTCGTCCATATCCTCTGGAATTTCAACAACGATGACCCGCAGGGGGACACCGATCTGCACTGCGGCCAGTCCCACACCTCGCGCACCCCGCATGGTCTCCCACATATCCTGAATCAACGTCTGGATTTCTGGAGTCGGACGGGGGACCCGACGGGATTTCTCCCGCAGAATCGGATGATCTGCAAACAGAATTGGTCGTTGCGTCACTACGAACCTTCTCCCGATGAAGATTCCGGCGAAGATGACTGGCGCAGTTCGTCGTACGCCGACAGCCAGTCCAGCATCTCCGTCCGGCGCTGGCGGGCCTCTTCCTCCTGCCGCCGTCTCCGGGCCGCCTCAATATGGGCGAAAATCTCCCGCTGTACTTCCTGGGGGCGGCTGACCTTCCGGAAGTGAAAGGTGCCCGCCGGAGCCGCCGTCTCCACAAAGACATCGCCGTAGCGAAGAATCTTGCCCCAAACTCCCTGCTCAAAGCGGACGTTGGTCACCTGCTCCAGGTTTGCTTCCCGGCGTTGCTCTCGCAGGAACAGCGGCAGCCGGTCTACCTGAACGATCCGGGTCGCAGTCACCTGGAAGAAGTCGTTCTGCCAGTCCTCAAAATTCCAGAGAAGCCAGGGAATGGCAAAGAACATTATCAATCCATATATCAGGGCCACATTTGGCGAGAGTTGGTGCTCCAGACGGGCAAAGACCGCTGCAACCAGAGTGGCTAAAAGGATAACCAAAAGGGGAATCCAGATCGCCCCCAGCAACGTGACCCAGTGGCGCCGCCAGGTGACACTGGTTCCCTCTCGCTCCCATGCGGGAGGGAGAAAGTACCGCAGGAACCCCAGACAACCCGGCCGTTCAGTCGGTGGTGCGACTGATGGCTGGCCGGCCTCGTCTTCTCCTTCAAAAAGAAAGTGGTGCCGGACAGCCCTGCGGATGGCTTCCCGCTCCTGAACGCGCACCAGGGAGCGGACCCGCGCCTGCTGCTCCAGAATCGCCTGCTGGACACTCCAGGGATCCGGAATGCTACGGAAGACAACCTGCCCCGCTGCCCCGGCGGTCTCTATGATCAGGTCACCGAATTTCAGCACCCGTCCTATAATGCCGACTTGCGAGACCTGGACGTTCTGAATCGCCTGGAGCGGTGCGGCGGAAAAGTTCTCCTGAATCAGAAGGGCGCCCACTCTTTCCTGGTGGACGACTCGCCGATTCGTCAGAATGTAAATGTCGTTGCGCCAGTCAAGGTAAAAATACAGGATGCCCAGCAGGGGGACGATTGATCCCACAATCAACAGCCCTCCGGCGATTTGGAACGCAACCCACCCACCTCCGACGGCCAGAAAAACTCCTCCTATCACCGTCAACAACACAAAAATACTGACCGAAAGAATGACCCGATCCAGGAAGGTGAAAAAATGTCTGCGCAGGACTTTCAGCGGCAATTCTCCGGGCTCCAGCCAGGAGAAGCGGGGATAGCGGCGCCGCTCCGCCACGTCCTCGCGCATCTTCAGGGCCCGCTCTACAGACGGGTCGGCAGCCAGCAACCGGTCAAAATCCTCTTTGTCAATGCACAGGAAGACCGTCTCCTCTATGGTCTCCACTGTGGCATCTCGCACATCGCCCAGGAGAAGAGAGGTCTCGCCGAACGCTTCTCCGGCTGCCAGCCGCCTTACCTCGGCGACCCGTCCCTCGGGGTCCACGCGGGTCACCCGCACCGCGCCCTTCAGGATGATGTAGTAGCGCAGGCCCGGTTCACCTTGCCGGCAGACAGTCTCCCGGGCTGGATAGGGCACTTCCTTCACCAGCGGGGCCAGCCGCCGCAGTTGCGGCCGGCTCAGGCCGGAGAAGAGGCGGACCCCCTGAAGGAGGCGGATGATTTCTTCCGTTGATGGCATGGCAAGATGCAAGATGGGACAGTACGAACGTTATATCGGCGACCCCTCGGGTCCCAGTTCAAAGAGCAGCGGGCTGAGGGCCTCTTCCCGCCCGGCGCGATGGCCAAAGAGTGCTTCCACCTCCCGCGCCAGGGCGCGGTTCAGCAGCATCAGCGGAAGCCTCATCGGGCAGACCCGCTCGCATTCCCCACATTCCACGCACCGCCCCGCCAGATGCAGGGCCCGGCCCAGATGAAAGACGTACTTCTGCGGCACTTCCATGCCCGCATCCACCCACAGGCCGTCGTCCCGTTCAAACATACAGGTGGGGCAATAGCAGCCTGGACAGACCTGGCGACAGGCGTAGCAGCGGATACAGCGGTCAAACTGGGCAAGCCAGAAGGCCATCCGCTCCGCCGGGGGCATCGTCGTAATGCGCTCCAGATCTGACCAGTCGTCGGGGGCAGGCTGAACCTGCGGAGGCGCGCCGATGAGGACATCGTAGAGGACCGGCACCCGGTCGGTGCAGCGGGCGCACTTTGCGGCAGTCTGCTCCGTCTCATCCACTACTCCTTCCTCATCCACTACTCCTTCGCAAGCCACACCGATAACAAAGAGACGAGCCCGCTCTATCTGCCGCTCCGCCAGCAGAACGTTCAGCGCGCGGCTATCGCAGGGTTTGACCACGATGCCCACCCGGGGGGGCTCCTCACCGCGCCGTCGGGGCTTCTTCTTGTTGTGCAGATAGGTGGTCAGGTTGTGGACACATTCCGGCCCCCAGATCAGGCGGTCGGCCTCATCGGGACTGTAGATGACGGCCGGGCGGGCCCCCTGTCGCCGCCCCGCTTCATAGCCGATCACACAGTCCACCCGTTTCTCACCCAGGAGTTGGCGGACCTGCTGGCGCAATTCTTCGGTCAGCGGCTCGTTGACGGTCATGGTTCCCCCTGGAGAGAAGGTTCACGGTTCGCCTAAAGTGAAGTGGCAACCAACTTCAGTATAACACAACCAGTATGCTTTGCCAACGAATCCGAACCTTAGACGACCCGTACCAATGTACCAGTATACTAACCTACCGCAAACCGACTTCTTCTATATTCCAGAGTTCGCTCTCCCCAAAAGAGCCGGATACGAAACCCGTCACCTCAGGCCGGGCGACGGCAATGCGGACCCGCCAGAAGAGGGGCAAGGAGGGAAGTTGTTCGGTAAAGATGCGCTGGGCCTCGGCGTGATAGTTCCGGTACTCAAAGGTGCCCGGGAGCGCGGCCCGTGCGGCCCGGCAGGCCGCGTCGTACTCGGCGTTGGAGAAGCCCGACGCGTTCGCGCCCCCCCAGTAGTTCGCCTGATCCGGAATCTCCTCCGTTGTGTAGAGATAACACGGGGGGGCCACCTCAATTTCCCATGTGAAGAAGGTCAGGTCAAACTGACGACCGTAAATGGGGCCCAGGGGGCCATCGGCGAAGAACTCCCGCACCGGACGGGAGACCACCGTCACCTGGACGCCGCAATCGGCCAGATTGGCCCGAATCATCCGGGCAATGACCTCCTGTTGCGGGTCCCCCTGAATCGTCAGCAGGGTGACCGAAAAGGGAGTGCCGACGCGGATACCGGGGACGTTGTTGGCTTCCAGAACGCCATTGCCGTCCCCATCGGCCCAGCCGGCCTCTGCCAGCAGCGCCCGCCCCATCCGCGGGTCGTACATCCAACGGGTCAGCCGGTCACCGGCATACAGAGGGTGCTCCGGAGGGATGTACGAGTCCGCCACCCGCCCCAGCCCCAGGGTGATTTCATCCACCATCGCCTGTCGGTCTATGCAGTGGGCGAAGGCCTGCCGGACCCGCACGTCCTCAAAGAAGTCCGGACGTTTGTAGGTAGCGACAGGGTTAATGCCAAACTCCAGATGCTCTCCCTGGTTGGATACCGAGGTTACCAACCGAAGGAGGCCCCGCCCCTCCGCCTCTTTCAGAAACGGCAGAAGCGGTTCAGCCCCGTCGCCCGGCAGCGCCAGGTCGCACTCTCCCGCCATCAGCATCGCCACCACCCCCTCCGGGTTGGGCGCGAAACGGAAGATCAGCCGGTCCACCCGGGGAAGCCCCTCATCGGCCCGGAAGTAGAGAGGGTTGCGCTCCAGGGCAATGTGGTCACCCTGGACCCATTCGGTGATGCGGAACGGTCCCCAGCCGATGGGCTGCCGGACGCTCTCCACCCGGCTCAGCAGGTCAGCGGGCGTCGCCCGGAGTTGTTTCTCCCAAAGATGCCGGGGCAACGGACTGAAGAAGTTCAGCATATACAGGTCGTCCACATATCCCGGCAACCCGGTCCAGACGACAGTTCGCTTCCCGGCCGCAGCATACGAAAAGGTGCGGTCGCATATATATTTGGAGGACGGCGTATCCGGATGGCAGGCCAGTTCGTAACTGTAGACCGAGTCGTCCGCCGTCACCGGTTCTCCGTCCGACCAGGTCACCCCGTCCTTCAGCGTCCAGGAGACCACCATCCGCTCCATCTCAATCGGAGCATTCCCGTCAAAGGTGACCACGCATTCGGGATTGGCGGCGTCTCTGCAGGTATGGTCAGGGAAAACCTGCGTCCCCTGCTCAAGGGCGACTGGTTCGCCCCTGATGTCCACTACCCGGTCGCCGGCCTGGACGGTGACGGTCTGAAAGTACGCGTCTCCATCTGCCGTCGTGGGCAATTTTTCCAGGATGACCGGCTGGAAATCAAAAGAGTGATAGTCTATGGGGCCGTCGTAGATGGCCTGCAGAACGTTGCGGGCTGCGTAGGAGCCGCCGTAGAGATAAAGGCTCTCCGGCTCCCCGACCTGGCAGATCGTTAGGGTCTTGGGGCCAGGGGGTTCTGTTGGCTCTGGGGTGGCAGTGACCACCACCGTGGGGCCCGGGACCTCCACCGTCTGGACGACGGTGGTGGGGGGGGCACAGGTGCCCAGCAACACGACCCCGATCAGAGTCAGGAAAGACGCGACCGTGAGTTGACGGACCAGTTCATTTTTGAGCACGGCTTCTCCTCAGGGTGATAAAGTACCAGGACGACTCTCGTCGCTGTTCGCAGTACGGCACAAAACGGAATGGGATGCCGTTCTGACTGGCTACAAGCGCCCAAACGCCGGGGTCAACCGGTAGAGGACTGGAGTTCTTCCATCAGACGGGCGATTTCCGCCCGAATCTCCTCCCGGCGGGCGATTTTCTGACGGGCAGGCTCCGCCAGTTCCCTCTCCCAGGCCGTTGCCAGTTCCAGCACCCGCTCCGCCAGCCCTCGGGCTGGGTCCAGAACATTCTTGAGCAAAGGGTTTACAATCCAGCCGTTCAGCCCGGCATCAGCCCGCTGACTGAACCAATCATCCATCGGCTCCAGAACCCGGGTATAGACGTTCTGGATAAAGCCCGGGAGGATGGAGACCACTTCACCGACCCGTTCCAGGCTGCTGCGAGCCTGGCGGGCAAAGGTGACGGGTAGACGGTCCAGAACTCGCGCCAGAAACCCGCCCACCGTCTCGGCGACCGGGCTGGAGAGCCCCAGGACCTCGTTGACTTCGTTTTCCAACGCGGTCAGACGTTGGGAAAGGGTGAGCAGGGTATCCCGCAGCCAGCGCAGGCCGGATTGAAGGGAGGGAAACCGAGATTGAAAGTCCAGAAGCGCCTTTCGGGCACTCTCAATCGCTTCCAGCAGGCGGGTTGCTATCTCGCGAATTGTCTCTATGATAGATGCGAGGACCCCAATCCCGCGCCCGACCTGGTCGTCCAGCCCCAAGTCATCCATTTGCCGATAGAGGGCCAGAATCTGGCGCAGGGAACCGATTTCCTTCTCCAGCGCAGCCGTGTGGGCCGCGCTCAATTGCCAGAGGACTAAGCCTCCGGTCAGGGCAACGACCACTCCCCCGGCCGCAGCCGCGCCCAGGAACTGCCTTCGGTTCATACCCGCGGGCTTCTCTGCGCTGGTCACTCCGACCAGAGCATCGGCGGTCATCCGGTCCAGCACCTCCAGCGTACCGTCGTCCAGCCGCTGGAGACGTTCCATAATGCGGGCGATGCGCGCCGAGCGACGCAGTTGCTCTATCTGGGGTTCCCGTTGCATACGACCTCCATCAATTAGGGGCGATATATCCCATCCGCCGCACTCGTTGCATATCCCGCCGCCAGTTCTTGCTCACCTTGACCCAGAGGTCCAGATAGACCCTTCCGCCAACCATCCGCTCTATCTCCTCTCGCGCGGCGGTCCCGATGCGGCGAAGCATCTGCCCCCCGGCGCCGATCAGGATTCCTTTCTGGGATTCTTTCTCCACGTAAATGGTCGCCGCGATGTAGACCCCGCCCGTCTCCCGCTCCTTGTACTCTTCCACGACGACGGCAACCGAATGGGGCACTTCCTCATGGGTGAACCGCAGGACCTGCTCCCGGACCAGTTCGGCGGCAATCTCCCGTTCCGTCTGGTCAGTAATCAGGTCGCCGGGGTAGTAGCGGGGGCCCTCCGGCAGATGGGCGATGACCATATCCAGCAGTTTGTCCAAGTTGACCCCTTCGGTCGCGATGGTCATCATCCACCCGGCATGGTCGGGCACCAGAGCCCAGTACGCCTCGGTGTGGAGTTTGACCCGCTCCGGCGGCAGCAGGTCCATCTTGTTGAGCACCAGGATGACCGGGTTGGATGTCCGTTGACGGATAATATGGGCAATCATCCGGTCCTCTTCGGTGGGCGCAACAGAGACATCCACGACGAAAAGGACGACATCAGCATCGGGGATGGCCGAGGAGGCATAGGCAACCATAACCTCGCCCAGTTTGTGGAGCGGTTTGTGAAGCCCGGGGGTATCCACAAAGATAATCTGGGCATCCGGGCGGGTGAGGATACCCCGGATGCAGGTCCGGGTCGTCTGGGGCCGGGGGGAGACGATGGCAACTTTGTGCCCCAACAGTTGGTTCATCAGGGTGGATTTCCCCACGTTGGGCCGTCCGATGACGGCAACAAACCCGGACCGGTGGCCCGGTGGAACGGATTCCAGGTCCTCCCAGATGGTTTCGTCATTCATAGTTGGACGCGGATGAACGCAGATGAACGCGAATTTTGCATCTATTATCCACGAATCGGATAGAGAGTCAAGGCACGGCGTTCTGCACAGCGGGCAGGTAGAGGGAGAAAGGGGCCGCCAGCGTGCCACTATCGGCCAGAGTGTACACGTTCCCACTGTAGTTCCGGTAGGTCGCAAAGACCACCGACGGCCCGTCCACCCGGACCAGAATGAATGTACTCGGGACCTCGGGGTCTCCCATCCCCCGGGCGTGCCCGGCATCCAGTTGCCA
>DAOTWK010000106.1:0-10733 GCA_034435815.1 Anaerolineae bacterium
CTGAGCGGGAGGTTTTTTAGCGGACGCGGATGAACGCGGAGGGACGCGGACTCTTTGCTTTGATCAGGGGAGATGCAAAAGGCCGTGCTGCGCACTCCGTATTCCGTGCTCCGTGCAACCCGCGACGTGCAACTTGTGAGACGCGACCTGTATGGGGTGAATCATGGTACCTCTGGAAGTAGAAAACCTGACCTTCGCCTATGACGGGCGAGCCGTCCTGCGAGGCGTGTCGTTCCACTTAACGCCCGGAGAGGTGCTGGGGCTCGTTGGGCCCAACGGGGCGGGGAAATCCACGCTGCTGCGGCTGGCCGCGGGGTTCCTCCGGCCTGGCGCGGGAACCGTCCGGCTCTTTGGGCGTCCTCCTGCGGAGTGGACTCCACGCGAGATGGCCCGGCAGGTAGCGCTGGTGCCCCAGGGCGCCTACATCCCGCCGACCTTCACCGTCTGGGAGAGCGTCCTGCTGGGACGGACCCCGTACCTGGGCTTTCTGGGGATCCCCCGACAGGCCGACCGGGAAGCCGCCCGTCGCGCGCTGGAATGGGTGGGCATGGCGGACCTCTCGGAGCGGCTGGTCGGCGAACTCTCCGGCGGAGAGCGGCAACGGGTCCTCCTGGCCCGCGCCCTGGCCCAGGAGCCCCGCTGTCTCCTCCTGGACGAGCCCACCACCCACTTGGACATCCACCACCAGGTTGCGGTTCTTTCCCTGATCCGTCAGATGGCAGTGGAATGTGGCATCGCCGTCCTTGTCGTCCTGCACGACCTGAACCTGGCCGCGACCTTCGCCGACCGGCTGGCACTGCTGGTGGATGGGAGACTGATGGCGCTGGGAGACCCGAGAGAAGTCCTGCACAAGGAGCGGTTAGCGGCAATCTACGGGCCCTCCGTGGTCGTTTTCCCTCGCCCCGATAACGATGGACGTCCAGCCATTTTGCCTCGTATGGCATAAACAGCCACGGCGACCTGTTACGAAGGAGAAGAACCGATGAACATTCCGGCATTTTCTCTCAGGGCTCTCCCCATCGGCAGCACACCCCATACCGACCCGATAGAGGCGGTCCAGAAAGTTCTGGAATATTTCCCGGACATTCCGGCCTGGCCTCAGTTGCCTCAGCGCTCCTTTCGGGAAAACATGCTCATCCAGATCAGTGAGGGATTCCCGGGCATCGTCGTGGACGCCGAGGAGGGCAAGATTTGGGTGGATACCACCCAGGACCTGACTGAGGGGCTGGAGCGACTTTATCGCGCCTACCTGGAGCGAGACCTGGATTACGCGGCGATCGGCGACGAATACGCCGCCGGGTTCCGCCGATTTCTCCAGAACGTCGCAGCCCTTCCCCAGCCCCCTCTGGCGCTGAAGGGCCAGATGGTCGGTCCGGTCTGCTGGGGGATGATGGTGACGGACCCGCAAGGGCGCTCCATTCTCTACGACGAGGTCCTGGCCGACGCTCTGGTCAAACATCTGGCCATGAAGGCGGCCTGGCAGGAGCGGGAACTCCGCAAGGTCTGCCCCAACGTCATCCTCTTCATGGACGACCCCTATGTAGCAGCAGTCGGCTCCGCCTACGTCTCTCTCGGACGGGAGCAGGCCCGCGCGCTTCTGGAGGAGGTTCTGGGCGCGATCCAGGGGAGAAAGGGGGTCCACTGCTGCGCCAACGCCGACTGGTCGCTCCTGCTGGAGGCCCCGGTGGATATCCTCAGCCTGGACGCTTACGGATACGCGGAGAATCTGGCCCTCTATCCGGAGGAGGTGTACGCCTTTCTGGAACGCGGAGGGATGATCGCCTGGGGCATTGTTCCCACCAGCAAGGAGGCCCTGCACGAGACGACCGAAAGCCTGGTGGAACGCCTCCACGCCGCGATGGGTCTGCTGGTGCGCAAAGGCGTCCCCTTTGAGAAAGTCCTCGCCGCGTCCATCGTCACCCCTTCCTGCGGAACGGGAACGCTGAGCCCGACCCTGGCGGAGCGGATTTTCGGGCTGACCGCGGCGGTGGCGGCGGAGATGCGCCGCCGATACGGAGGCTAAACGGTGGACGACCCGCTTCAGGCCCTGCGGTCTTCGTTGAGAAAAGCGGTGGAGGAAAGCCCGGCGGAGGTGCTTTTCTTCTCCGGAGGACTGGATACCTCCATCCTGGCCGCCCTGGCTCCTTCCCTTCCGGCCATTCACATCTGCCTGGAGGACGGGGGAGAGGACCTGCCCTACGCAGAGCAGGTGGCCCGCGAACTGGGCCTTTCCCTGACCGTCCGAAGGGTCTCCGTGGAGGAAGCGCTGAGCGCTCTGCCGGAGGTCATCCGCATCCGGCGGACCTTTGACCCTGCGCTTCCCAACGACCTGGCCCTCTACTTCGCCTTTGCCGAAGCCCGTCATCTGGGATTTGTGCAGGCGATGACCGGCGACGGTGCAGACGAGTTGTTCGCCGGGTACTCCTATATGTTTGACCTGGACCTGGCATCCTACATCCCCGGGCTGGTCGGACGGATGCGTTTCTCGGCCAATGAGTTCGGTGAGTGGTTTGGGATGGACATCAGCCAGCCATATCTGGAGCCGGCGGTGGTGGACCTGGCCCTGACGATTCCTCCTGAACTGAAAGTCCGGGAGGAGAACGGGGCGCGGGTCGGCAAGTGGATCCTCCGAAAAGCCTTTGAGGAGATCCTGCCCTCCCCAATCTGCTGGCAGAGCAAGCGGCCCATAGAGGTGGGGTCGGGGTTCAACCGTCTGCGAGAAGTGGTAACGGCGATGCTGAAAGATGAGGACTGGGCCGCACCGGTCCGGTTTTTCACATGCGACCAACCCTACTACTACCGCGTCTACCGTCAGATAGTGGGAGAGATTCCTGCGCCGGCCCCCGGAGAACGAGAATGCCCCTACTGCGGGGCCGGGATGCCCCCGAACGTCCGGCACTGCCGGGTGTGCGGATATTGTCCATGAACCTCTTCGTCTCCTGGAGCGGCGGGAAAGATAGCGCGCTGGCGGCCTACCGGGCCCGGCGGCAGGGCCATCGGCTGGCCTGCTTGCTCAACTGCGCCGCCGAGGACGGAAGCCGCGTCCGTGCCCACGGGTTTCCCGCCGGGGTCGTCGCCCTTCAGGCCCGTGCGATAGGGATTCCCCTGCTCCAAATCTACACTTCGTGGGAGGACTACGAGGCCAACTTCAAAGACGCGCTGCGGACCCTGAAGGCTTCGGGAGTGAAAGGCGGCGTTTTCGGGGATATGGACCTGGAAGAACATCGGGAGTGGGTGGAGCGAGTCTGTGCGGAGGTGGGACTGCAGCCCATGTTGCCCCTCTGGAAGGCCAACCCCTGGGCCCTGCTGGAGGAGTTCTGGCGGGCCGGCTTTCGGGCCCTCGTCGTCGCGACCCGGCTGGACCCCGTCCTCCTGGGGCGCCCCCTGGACCGGGAACTGGTCGCCGAGGTGGTGGCGCGTGGGGCTCATCCCTGCGGGGAGCAGGGGGAGTACCACACCCTGGTCACCGATGGGCCGCTCTTTCGGCATCCGCTGCGAGTGGAAATCCCCCTGAGCGATCCGCCCTTCCACGAGCACGACGGTGTCTGGTTCCTGAACCTCACGGTACGGCTGGAGGACGGCATTGACTGAAGCCCTCCTGACGCTTCTGGGCGCCGTCGCGCTGGACCTCGCGCTGGGGGAGCCGCGGGGCATTTTCCACCCGGTTGCCTGGATGGGCCACTGGCTGGAGGGCTGCTGGCGGTTGCGACCCCGAACGGGCCCATTCCGGCAGTTCCTCTTTGGGATGACGGCGGTCGTTCTGGGCGCGGTGACCTTCGCGCTCCCGTGGTGGTTCCTTTCCCGTGCCTCTCTTTCCCTCTTCTGGCTCTGGAGTGTCCCGCTGCTGAAAGTGACGTTCGCTATCCGCGCTCTGCTGCGGGCCGGGGAGGAAGTGCTGGAAGCACTGGAGCGAGGAGACCTGCCGGAGGCCCGGCGGCGAGTCCGCTGGCATCTGGTCGGGCGGGAGACGGCGGACCTGCCGGAGCCGCTGGTCGTCTCCGCGACGGTGGAGTCGCTGGCGGAGAACATCACCGATGGGCTGACGGGCCCCCTCTTCTACTTTGCTCTGCTGGGGCTCCCTGGCGCGTGGGCCTACCGGTTTTGTAACACTGCCGATTCTCTCTGGGGGCACCATACCCCGGAGAAAGAGTACGTTGGGAAATTCGCTGCGCGGGCCGACGACGTCCTGAACTGGCTCCCCGCCCGGCTGACGGCTCTGCTCCTCGTCGTCGGAGCGGCGCTGGCGGGAGAGGACCCGCGCGGAGCCTGGCGCGCGATGAGAAGCCAGCACCGCCGGACCGCAAGCCCCAACGCTGGCTGGACGATGTCCGTGATGGCCGGCGCGCTGGGCGTCACCCTGGAGAAAGTGGGGTACTACCGTTTGGAAGGGGGCAACGGCCCGCTGGACGCGCGGACCGTCCGGCGCGCACTCCGGGTGGTCCGGTGGACGATGGCGTTGGTGGTGGGAACTATTGTTCTGCTGATGACGTGCCAGGCACTTTGAGAAGTGCCTGGCACGTCGCTGAGTAATCTGCGTTTCATCTGCGTGTATCTGTGTCCTGGTCAAAAATGCCACTGCCCAGAAAGGCCGTGTGGGAACTGACCCCCGACCAGCACGGGGGACTGGACTACGCCCGCCTGCGAGCCGAAGGCGTCGTCCCAGACGAGATGCTGGATTTCAGCGTCAACTCCAACCCCTTCGGCCCCTACCCGGCAGTCCGGGAGGCGCTGGCGCATGTTGACATTGCCCGCTATCCCGACCCAGAAGCGGGTCTGCTCCGAGAGCGGCTGGCCACTCTCTGCGGCCTGCCTCCGGCCCAGGTCCTGGTGACCAACGGCACCGCGCAGGCCATCTGGCTGGTCACCCTGGCCTATCTGGACCCCGGTGACACTGTCCTGGTTGTCGGCCCCACGTTCGGGGAGTACCGGGTGGCCTCCCAGTTGATGGCCGCAGAGGTCCACTTCCTTTCGGCTTCGGAGCATCGGGGTTTCTGCCCCGACGTGGAGGCCATCGTCGGCTGGATTCGTGCCCGGCGCCCCCGTCTGGTCTGGCTCTGCAATCCTAACAACCCCACCGGGGTCTACCTGGACCGGGAGGCTATCCGCTCCATTCTGACGGCCTGTCAGGAGGCAGGGGGCCTGTCGGTCGTAGACGAGGCCTACGTGAACTTTACTGATGCGCCCTGGGATTCCGTCCCTTTTTTGGAAAGCGGACACCTGTTTCTCCTGCGCTCCATGACCAAGGACTTTGCCCTGGCCGGGCTGCGGTTGGGGTACGTCCTGGGGAGCGAAGGGGGGATCCGGGCCCTGCATCGCGTCCAGCCTCCCTGGAGCGTGAACGCGGCCGCGCAGGCGGCGGGGCTGGCTGCACTGGACCACCTGGAGGAGTACCGGGAGACGTGGCGCCAGTTACGCCACGTCACGGAGGACCTGCGGGCCGCCGTTGCGGGGCTGGGTTATCCGGTCCTTCCCACGGCAGTGAACTTTTTTCTGGTCCGAACCGGGGATGGGGACAGAACGCGCGAGGCGCTGGCGCGCTGCCGGATTCTGGTGCGCAGTTGCCGCTCCTTCGGCCTTCCGGCATATATCCGTATCGGGACCCGTCGGCCCGAGGAGAACCGGCGGCTTCTGGAAGTTATGGAACGTTTGGCGTCGGACGGCCTTTCCAGGCCGTCTACGATGGTGGGCTGAAGAGCCCGTTCTATTCTACATCTCGTCCGGAGGTCAAGTATGATGTCGCTGCAGGAGACGATCGCTCGTATTGGACCGCTCTCTATCTCTGCGATGGAGGCCGCCAGGGCCCGCCAGGACCAGTTGACCAAGCCCCAGGGAAGCCTGGGGCGGCTGGAGGACCTCTCGGTCCAGGTTGCTGGGATCACCGGAAACCCCCGGCCCACCATCCGCCACAAAGCAGTTATCGTCGTGGCAGGCGACCACGGGGTCGCGGCGGAGGGCGTGAGCGCCTATCCGCAGGAGGTCACCGCCCAGATGGTCTACAACTTTCTACGGGGCGGGGCGGCCATCAACGTCCTGGCCCGCCATATCGGCGCGCGCGTCGTAGTGGTGGATGCGGGCGTCGCCGCCGACCTGGAGCCCCACCCCGCGCTGAAAATCCGCAAAATCGGCCACGGGACGGGCAACATCGCCCGCGGCCCCGCAATGACCCGGGAGCAGGCCATCCAGGCCCTGGAGACCGGTTTCTCGCTGGTGGAGGAAGAACTGGCCCAAGGGCTGGACATTGTCGCGCCGGGGGATATGGGCATCGCCAACACAACCCCCGCGGCCGCCATCGCCACAGCCGTCACCGGCCTCCCCCCCGCGGAGGTGACCGGCCGGGGCACCGGCGTGGACGATATGGGGCTGGCTCGCAAAATCGCCGTCGTAGAGCAGGCGCTGCGGGTCAACGAGCCCGACCCGAAAGACGGCCTGGACCTGCTGGCGAAGGTCGGCGGGTTTGAGATCGGCGTCATCGCGGGCGTCATCCTGGGCGCGGCGGCCCACCGTATCCCCGTTGTGCTGGACGGCTTCATCTGCACCGCCGGCGCGCTGATCGCAGCGGCTGTTGCTCCTGCGGTGACGGCATACTGTATCGCCGGGCACAACTCCGTGGAGCGAGGCCACCGGGCCATGCTGGACCACCTGGGGCTTGTGCCGCTGCTGGACCTGAATATGCGCCTGGGAGAGGGAACCGGCGCAGTGCTGGCGATGGGCCTGGTGGAAGCCGCCTGCAAAATTCTAAACGAGATGGCGACCTTCGCCGAAGCCGGAGTCTCTGAACGGTCCGGGTAACCGAAAGACGTGCCGGGCTTTCCGGAAGCGCCTGGCACGCTCCCGTAAATGGACAGCCGATGTTTCACTCCCTTCTGGTCGCCTTGCATTTCCTGACCCGCCTGCCGTTGCCGCCGCGGGAGGTTTCGCTGGAAGAGGTCGGGCGGTCGGCATGGGCGTTCCCGCTTGTCGGGGTAATCCTCGGCCTGCTGCTGGCGGGGGCGGATTGGCTCCTCGGCTGGCTGTTCCCACCGTCTCTGCGGGCCGCGCTCGTCCTGGCCCTCTGGGTGGCCCTAACCGGTGCACTCCACCTGGACGGCTTCGTAGATTGCTGCGACGCGCTGTTGGCCGCCCGCCCTCCGGAGGTCCGGCTGGAGATCCTGCGGGATACCCACGTGGGCGCGTTTGGGGTCGTCGGGGCTGTCGTGCTGCTTCTGGTCAAATACGCTGCGCTCTCCACCTGCCTCTTCGCCGGGAATTGGCCTGCGTTGCTGCTGGCGCCTGCGCTGGGGCGGTGGGGGATGGTCTACGCAATCGCCCGGTACCCATCCGCTCGGGCCACCGGGATGGGGAAGACGGTGCGGGAGTTTGTCGGCGGGCGGGCCCTGGTAGGGGCGACCTTGCTGGCTCTGTCCGTCCTTGCGGCGCGCCCGCTGGCGGGCCTGGTCGCTTTCGGGCTGGCCTGGCTGTTCACAGCCCTCTTCGCCCGCTGGGTTCTGCGGCGCATCCCCGGCTTCACCGGCGACGTCTACGGCGCCCTCTGCGAGGCCGTAGAGGCGGTGGTCCTGCTGGTGCTGGCCGCTGGGGGAGGCCCTGCGTAGGGGTTTTGGGGCGGCGGCCGAAGGCCACCGCCCCAAAACCCCGCTGCCTTCCGGAGATCCTATGCGCTTCCGCATGGGCTCCACATCCTATGTCTATCCGGCAGACCTTCTGACAAACGTCCAGCGACTGGCCAGACTGGTGGAGGACGTGGAACTGGTGCTCTTTGAGGTAGAGGAGACCAGCAACCTGCCCGACGCCGAAACCGTCGCCGGACTGCGGGAGGTCGCCCGCCGCCACGGAATCAGTTACACGGTCCACCTCCCCACCGACCTGCAACTGGGAGCCGAAGGGGAATCCTGGACATCCTCGGTGGAAAAAGCCCGACGGGTCATCCGAAGCACCCGTCCTCTGAACCCCTGGGCCTACATCGTCCATCTCAACCCCGAGGGGGCCGGGAACCGGACCCGCTGGCAGGAGCGATGCCTGGAGGCACTGGAAGTGCTGGCCCGGGAGGCTGGTGGGCCGGACCTCCTGGCCGTGGAGAACCTGGAGAACTGTCCCCTGGAACGTCTTGTCCCTGCCCTGGAGCGGAGTCCCATCTCTCTCTGCCTGGACGTGGGGCATCTCTGGCTGGCGGGAGTTGACCCGCTCCCTGCGCTGAAGGCCCACCTGGGACGGACGCGCACGGTCCACCTGCACGGGGTGAACCGCTGGGACCACGAATCGCTCTCCTGGGTTTCCGAGGAGTCTCTCTGTGCCGTCCTGGGGGAACTGGTCCGCCAGGAGTACAGCGGCGTGGTCACCCTGGAGGTTTTCTCAGACCGAGATTTCTTCTCTTCGTGGAAACGGGTAAAATCTCTGCTGGAGGAATGGGAACGTTGGAAGCCCGATTGACCCTGATTCTGGGCGGCGTCCGGAGCGGGAAAAGCGACTACGCCCAGCGGCTGGCGGCGGAGTCCGGCCGGCCGGTCTTCTACCTTGCGACGGCGACGGCCGGAGACGAGGAAATGGCGGAACGGATTGCCCGCCATCGGGCCGCGCGCCCGTCCCACTGGCGCACGCTGGAGGCGCCGACAAACGTCGGGCAGGCGCTGGAGGCGGTCCTTGCCGGAGGTGAGTTGGTGCTGATGGATTGCCTGACCCTGCTGGTCTCCAACCTGATGATGGAGGGAGGCGAAGGGATAACGGCGGACCGTTTAGAGGCAGAGGTCGTGCGCGAACTGGAGGCCGTACTGAAAGTCTGTGCTGAGCGGGAGACCGCCCTGATTGTCGTATCCAACGAGGTGGGGATGGGGCTGGTCCCCCCATACCCGATGGGCCGAGTCTACCGGGACGCGCTGGGGCGGGCCAACCAATGGCTGGCCGCCCGGGCTGACCGGGTAGTCCTGATGGTGGCAGGGATTCCGCTGGTGGTGAAATGACGGGCCAGGCACCTCTTACTCCACCGGTACGGTAGATAAGAACATCCGGTCTCCCACCGGCTCCCCATTCACGACTATCCCCCACCGCTCCATCGTATCCAGCCAGTAGGCGCCCGTCGCAAAGACGTACTCCTCCAGCGGCGTATCGGCCGGGATGGAGAACCGATGCCGCTGGAGAATGAGATCGCCGGGCTGCCAGAATTCAGGCGGAAATCCCATCCCGTCAGCAACGGCAACGGGAGTCCCATCCGGCCCCAGGAGGTGACCCATCAGCGAGAGAGGCCGGGTGGGCCTCTCCTTGACCCGCCAGAACGTCCACATCTCAACCGTCCTGTTCCCCCGACCCGATACACCCGATGCGGAATACGGAACACGCAACACAGAGTACCCCACGAAATCCAGCGGACCGTCCAGAGTAGCCGCCAGCGGATGCTCCGGCGCCGGGGCGATCTCCAGCCGGTAGAGGTTGTATAAGGGACGGCCGTCGGCCCGGCGGGCCGGGACGTCCAACACTGCGCCGGACGGAGGCTCCGTCCCCGGCGGCAGGACCAGGACGCCGGGAAGGTCGGGAGCGAGGGAGACCCAGGTCTGAGAGCAATCCACAAAGACCACCCGAATCTCCGGACGGCCCAGGCCGGCGCGCAGGGCATCGGGGGGGAGCGCAGCGGCCGCGTCGGTGCAGAGGGCAGCCCAGCGGGACGCAGGGCGAGGCTCCACGCGGTAGAGAAACAGCGCATACCCCAGCCGGGCTATGGGCTGGCGGGCCCGAAACCAGGCGTAGGTGTTAACGTCCGGCGTGTAGACGCCTTGCAGGACCGTCGCGCCGATGGCGTAGACACCGGGGGCCGGGTCCAGGGGCGTGAAGAAAACAGCGCGCCAGTCCGGCGGCAAAAAGTCCACAGAAACCTCATAGACTTCTGGCCGCGCAGGGCTGTAGTGGGCGTAGAAGACCCGTTCCACGCCGTTCTCCCGCATCCAATCGCGCAGTTGCCAGAGGTTCTGGCCCCAATCCAGGTTGGAATCCACCAGGTAGCGGTATCCCCCCGCCGGTCCGCCCGCCAGTTCGTTGAAGAAGGCCAGGTAGTTGGGAGCAACCCGCAGGGTGCCCAGGGCCAGCCAGGCCAGGCAGACGGAGCACGCAACACGCAATACGTAACACGTATTGCGCGTGGCGTGTTGCGTGTTCTGAAGGGCGCGGCCTGCCAGGATGAACAGGAACGGCAGTACCGGCAGGAGGTGGCGATAGCCAATGTTGACGGTGCTGAAAGGGGTGGAGGCCAGGTAGACCAGCGGGAAGACGATGAGAGACGCCCAGCGGCGCCTGAACACCGCGAAGGATGCAAAGGGCGCAAAGGGTTGCAGTGGATGTTGTATCCCTTTGCGTTCTTCGCGCACCCTTTGTGACCTTTGGGGTAAAAGACCCGCCAGCACCAGCAAAACCGTGGGCAGCGGAGTCTTCAGGGCAAACGCGATGGGGAAATAGTACCACCATCCATGGTCGCTGTTCTGGCCCATCAGGAAGGCCGGATGGCCCAGACGGTAGTGGTCCTGGAGGGAGCGGTAAATCTCCCGGTGGGTCGCGGCGGGCAGGGGAAGGGGGAGGCCGGGAACAGGGCGAACCTCAAACCCGTAGACAGCCCAGAGGGTCAGTGCGGCCAGGGCTAAACCACCCAGCGCCACAGTCAGCCGATGGCGAAGGCGGACAGGGACCAGCAGAGCCAGGACCACCAGGGCCGGGATGAGGGAGATGGCGGAGACTTTGGAGGCCAGGGCCAGACCCAG
>DAOTWK010000107.1:0-11347 GCA_034435815.1 Anaerolineae bacterium
CTGTGCTCCTTTCTAATCGGAGAATCAGCGATGCTTCTGATTCTCCTGATTCTCTTTTCTCCCGATTCTTCTCATCCCAGCACCAGCCGCATATCCAGGGCGACGGCCCCCCGGCCCTCTTCGTAGACGACCAGGGGGTTGATGTCCAGTTCAGCGATTTCGGGAAAGTCGGTGACCAACTGGCTCACCCGGCAGAGGGCGTCCACCAGCGCGGCGTGGTCGGCGGGCGGTTCGCCCCGGACGCCCTCCAGGAGCGGGTAAGAGCGAATCTCCCGGATCATCTCCGCCGCCTCCTCCGGCCCAAAGGGGGCCACGCGGAAGACGACGTCCTTGAGGGCCTCCACGTAGATACCACCCAGGCCGAAGGCGACCAGCGGCCCGAACTGGGGGTCGCGGCTCATGCCGATGAGCACTTCCCGGCCCGGCGGCACCATTTTCTGCACCAGACACCCCCAGATGCGCGCGCCAGGGACGTAGCGGCTGGCCCGATAGACGATCAGGTCAAAGGCGTCCCGGACGTCGGTGGGGGAGCGCAAGTTCAGCCGCACACCGCCCACGTCGGTCTTGTGGAGGATGTCCGGCGAGGCGATTTTGAGGACGACGGGGTAGCCCATATCCTCGGCAGCGGCGATGGCCTCCTCCGGCGTGGCGGCCAGGCGCGACGGCGGGAGCGGGAAACCGTAGGCTTCCAGGATGGCGCGCGCTTCGGCGTCGCCGATGCTCACCCGTCCCTGCGCGCGGGCCTCGTCCAGCACCTTCCGCACGGCCGCCCGGTCCGCCTCAAAGTGAGCGGGCGGGTAGGAAGGCTGTTCCCGTTCCTGCCGGTAGCGGACCATCGCGGCCAGTGCCGCCGCCGCGCGCTCCGGGAAGGGGTAGTTGGGGATGCCGTACTGTTGCAGCACGGCGATGCCGGCCGCGATGCGGGATTCGCCCATAAAGCATCCCAGGACCGGCTTCTGAACCTCGCGGGCGACACGCCCGACGACGTGCGCCGTCTCCTCAATCTGGGTCATCGCCTGGGGGGTGACGATGACGATGACGCCGTCCACCCCGGGGTCCGCCAGCACCAGCCGCAGCGCGTGCTCGTAGCGGTCGGCCAGGGCATCCCCCAGGACGTCCACAGGGTTGGCGGCGGAGGCGGCGCTGGGCAGGTCGGCCATGAGGGCCTCTATGGTTTCCGGCCGGAAGCGCGCCAGTTGGAGCCCGGCGTGTTCCAACGCGTCCGTGGCCAGGATGCCCGGCCCGCCCGCGTTGGTGACGATGGCGATGCGGTCGCCCGGGGGCAGGGGCTGGTAGGCGAAAGCCAGGGCCAGGTCAAAGAGATGCTCCATAGATTCGGCCCGGATGACGCCCGCCTGGCGGAAGGCAGCATGGTAGGCGGCCTCGGAGCCAGCCAGGCTCCCGGTGTGGGAGGAGACTGCCCGCGCCCCAGAGCGGGTGACGCCCGATTTGACCGCCACCACCGGCTTCTTCCGGGTGACCCGTCGGGCCACCTCCATGAACTTCTGGCCGTCTGGCAGCCCCTCAATGTAGGCCAGGATGACTTTGGAACCCGGGTCGTTCTCCCAGGCTTCCAGCAAGTCCACCTCATTCACATCCGCCTTGTTGCCCAGGCTGACGAAGCGGGAGAAACCGATGCGTCCGGCCAGGGCCATATCCAGGACGGCGGTCCCCAGCGCGCCCGATTGGGACATAAAGGCGATGGGGCCGCCCGGGGGCATCCCGGCGGCGAAGGTGGCGTTGAGGGGGGTGTTTGTGTCTATGACGCCCAGGCAGTTGGGGCCGATGAGGCGGATGCCGTAGCGGCGGGCGATGCCGACGACCTCCAGTTCCCGCTCCAGCCCTTCCCGGCCGGCCTCCCGGAACCCCGCGCTGATGACCACAGCGGCGGGCACCCCCTTCTGCCCACACTGCTCCAGCGCGGCGGGCACCAGCCCGTAGGGGATGACGATGATGGCCAGATCCACCGGCCCGGGGATATCCAGGACGGTGGGGTAGGCGCGCAGGCCCAGAATCTCGTCGGCCTTGGGGTTGACCGGGTAGAGGGCGCCGGAGAATCCGCCGTCCTTGAGGTTCGCCAGTACCGCGTACCCCAGTTTCTCCGGATCCCGCGACGCGCCGATGACGGCGACGGAGGAAGGACGGAAGAAATAGATTAACCGGTTATCTGTTTGAGCGGACATCTGTTCTCCCATTCACCGCAGAGGCGCCGAGAGCCGTTCTACCACAAAGGTCACAAGGGGCACACGAAGGGCAATATTTCTGAATATCTCGCATCCTTTGTGTCCTTTGTGGTTTTCAAGAAAAAATCCGCGTACATCCGCGTTCATCCGCGTCCCACTATTCCTGATCAATCTCCTGCAGGATTTCCCACACAAACGCCTCGGTATGCTCCACCACCTGGGGGTCCAGACGGTCCACCGTGTCGGTAGGACGGTGCCATTCGGAGAAGGTGCTATCCCGCCGGTGGCTGGTGACAGTGAGGACGCGGAAGCCGTATTTGGCGGCGATGCTTCCCTCCGTGTAGGCGCCCCGGAAGCGATAGGGGTGGGCGTCCCACTCGGGGTGACGGGCAGCGACGCGCTCCGCCAGCGCCAGCAACTGGGGGTCGCTGGGGACGGTGAGCAGGAAAGTCTCCTGGGTCAGGTAGGCCGGGCTGGAATGAGCCCCGCCCACGCTATCCAGCGTGATCCAGACCGCGTCGCCCAATTCGCCTTTGTGGCGGCGGGCGAAGTCCTCCGCCCCGTAGCAACCTACCTCCTCGCAGCCAGAGAGGACCAGCCAGACGGCGGTGTGGGCCAGCGGCTCCCGGCTCAGCCGCTCTGCCAGGCTCAGGACGATGCCGGCGCCGGTGGCATTGTCGTTAGCTCCGGCGGTGTACGGGGAGAAGTCGGCCTGGAGGGTGATGAGAAAGACACCCAGGACGACCAGCGCGAAGGGCAGAGAGAGGAGTCGCCAGAGCAGGCCCGGCACGGCCGCGCCGAGGATGAAGAGCACCAGCAGAGCGATAGCGGAGGCCAAGCCGATGGGCACCAGTCGGCTGAAGAGGCGCACCCAGCGGTCGGCGGAGAAGACCAGCGGCGTGCGGTGGGTGTCCAGGTGGCCCGTGACGACGACATTCCGGCGCACTTCGCCAGTGGGCATCCGGCGGGCCCAGACGTTCTGGCTGCGGCCCTTGGGGAGCAACCAGCGGATGGGGTTGGGGCGGAAGGCCAGTTCCAGGAGCACCGAGGCCAGTGCGACAGCCGTCAGTGCAGCCGCGACGATGGCGCCAGCCCGCCCGGCGGCCCAGAAGAGAATCTCCGCCAGGAGGACCAGGCCGGTGAAGAGGACGTAGGGGTACCAGGCGGAGCGGGCGCTGGTGAAGGGTTCGGTGATCGGTTCCAGTCCCAGGTCTTTCAGGACCCGGGCGGCGTAGCGGGCCGCTTCGGCCTCCTGCGGGGTGGTGGAGCCACGAGGGCCGATGGTCTCGGCCAGGTGGCGAATGTGCTCCATCGCAGGCATGTCTCCTCCTGAGGCGGAAAAATCTCACACCAAGACGCCAAGGCACGAAGAATCATAAGAACACAGGGGTTTTGAGGGGCAGCGGCTTCACCGCCCCTCAAAACCTTTATCTACCCCCTCCCTCTCCCACCGCCGAAGGCGAACGGGAGAGGAAAGGGGGTTGGGGGTAGAGTGGGGGCTGGCGTCGGCATACCCTCGTATGTCCTGAAAATCAAGTGCACATAAGACGTGAAGAATCTTTGCTTCTTTTTCGCCTTTGATTATAGCACGGAAAAGAAAATCGGCGAATCGGTCAGAATCCGTGCAGGCTCTCCAGGCGGCCTACCCGGACCACCCAGGGGACGCCCAGCCAGAGGAAGAGTACCCCAGCGAAGCCCAGCAGGACCAGAGCGATTTGGCGGCGGCCCCGCCAGGCCGGCAGCGGGCGCAGGTGGAGCGGGAGAAGGTAGAGAAGCCATACCACCAGCGTCCAGGTCTCTTTGGGGTCCCAGCCCCAGTACCGGCCCCAGGCGGAGCGGGCCCAGATGCCGCCCAGGAGCATGCTGAGCGTCAGCCAGAGGAAGCCCCAGTCGGCGGCGCGCTCTATCCGCTCCAGTAGAGAGGCCCGCGCGCCCTCGTCTCTCTCTGCCAGCCCGGTCAGGCCCAACCCGGCAGCGACGCCGAAGAGGCCGTAGGCCAGGGCCGCGGCAAAGGTGTGCAGCGGGAACCAGATTGTGCGCAGAACCGGAAGGAGCGGAGTGGCCGTCCGCTCTCCGGCAGGGCGGGTGAGGAGGTAGGTCGCCAGGGCGAGGGTCAGTAACAACCCGCCCCCACCGGCGCGGGGAATGTCCGCCGTCGCCAGCAGGTGGAGGCACAGCAGGGCCCAGACGAACGCCAGCCCGAATTCGTAGCGGGTGCTCATGGGCCAGTGGCCCGACGCCTGCCAGCGTTCGGCCAGACCTGCCGTCCACAGCACCCAGCCAACGGCGCTCAGGGCGACGGCGGCCCAGCGCGGCCAGCGTCGCCCCGTCCGCCATTCCAGACCGTAGAAGATGAGGGCACCCCAGAGAAATCCGTATCCGATGGTGAGCATTCTTGGCCCCGCAGAGGGTGGCGCAAGATTCATCTTGCAGCGCAAGATAAATCTTGCGCTCCAATTCCCTTGATTCCGCCGATTCTCTCTGCCGCCTGCTGCAGGACCCGCCGTTCCGTCCGGTGGGCGGCCTGGCGGATGGCCTCCTCTATGGGAAACCAGCGGACCTCTTCCACTTCCCAATCGTGGCGGGCCACATCGCCGCCCCGGCAGGTCATCAGAAAGAAGTAGGCCTTTTTGTGGTGGCGGACTTTCTGGCCCCCCTCCTCCCACCAGTACCAGTACTCAATCGGGTCCAGCCGCCCCACAATCTCCGCCTCCAGGCCGGTCTCCTCCCGGACCTCCCGCAGGGCCGTCGCCTCCAGCGATTCTCCCTTCTCCACCAGCCCCTTGGGGAGCGCCCAGCGCCCGCCTGGAGTGGCGACCAGGGCCACTTCCACGCCTCCGGCCTCCGTGCGGCGGAAGACGACGCCACCGGCGGAAATCTCAAATCGGGTCTTCTGTCTTTCGGTGTCCATTGCCCATCGTCCAGCGCAGGACCAGGCCCAACAGGAACAACCCGCCTCCGATGAGGAAGGGAACGTACCCTGGATCGTGGACTGCCCGCAGTGTAATAACCGGGTGCCCCTGCTGTGCTGCGTAGCCGTACAGGAGGACCGCGACCTTCCCCATGCTGAGAGGCGTGTTGGGGCGGACGGTGCCCCGCCGGACCTCCTGGCCGTCTGCCAGAACGGTGACCTCCACCCGGTAGTCGGCGACGCTGCCGTCGGCGTAGCGCTCCAGGGTGACGGCGTCGCAGCGCAGGGCCAGGCTGGCGGAGGGAAACATTCCGGTTTCCCCAACCGCGAGGGTCACCTCCTCCCGCCAGCCGAGCCGGCTGAGCGCCAGGGCCAGTAGGAATACAGGGACAGTCAAGTGGATGATCAGAGTTCCCCAATGGGGGGCGGAACGTTGGAGAAAGTGCGACCGGATGGTGGGCCAGCGGTTCAGGGTGCAGAGGATGGTTGCCAGCACGGGCAACGCCAGGGCGACCCAAAGGGCGGGGGAGGTGTACCAGCGGAAGAGGCCCAGCCAGCCCAGTGGAGCCGCCAGGGCACCGTAGCGGGCGCCGATGGCCTCTTCCCAGCGGGCCAGCGCGGCCGGGTCTCCGGTGGGGCGCTGCGGGAAAAACGAGCCCAGCGCGGCGGCCGCGAGGGCCAGCAGAAGCAGCGCCGCGGCTACCTTGGGGCGACCGAACCAGCGGATCAGATTTCGCATTTTATCTATCCACCAGTACCCGCTCGTCCCCGATCCGCCGGGTGACCCCCACTGCGTCCAGATATTCCAGTAGCGCCTGGGCGTATTTGCGACTGGTCTGGAAGAGGTCCCGCACCTGGGACAGAGTGATGCTTCCTTCCCGGCAGATGTGGGCGCGGATGCGCTCCACCATCTCCTGATACGTCTCCCGCAGGAAGAGCACCTCCGGGGAGACCTGGATCAGGTCGCCCCGGGCCAGGAGGACGCCCAACACTTCCTCGCCAACCCGCGCAGTGGCTTCTTTGACGGACGGGGTGGCATAGGGAGCAGCACGGAACTGGGCCAGGAGGTCGTCCACCGCCTGCTGCTGCTGGGGGGAAAAGCGGACTTCGTGCTGGGGCAGTCGGACGGTGACGGCCTCGTCCACGACCAGGCCCTCCGCTGCTGCGCGGGCCATCAGGCTGTTGAAAATGCGCGGGTCCAGCCGCAGCGCGCTGCGCAGCCCTTCCCGGCCCATGCCGGGCCGGAGGGGATAGCGGGCGTGGTAGGCCGCCAGTTCCTCCCGCATCCGGTCCGTCGTCGCCGACCACCAGGCACGGGCGGCGACCAGCCGGGCCGGGGCCGATTCGGGGTTCGCGTCCAGAATCACCGCGTCGCCAGCGGAGAGGAGTTCCGCCAGCGCCGGTTGGGCGGCATCGCCCAGGCCGGAACTTTCCAACAGTTCCCGCACCATCTGGGGACCCCTGCGCTCCAGAGTCTGCAGGAGCACTTCGGCGGGAGTGCCCCGGGCCAGTGTCTCCAGCCGGGCCAGCACTTCGGGGCGGAAGCGACGGTGTTTGCGGCCCGGATGAGGGTCCACCACATCCCCTCCGCCGACGGTCACCGCCGGGGAGGGGACGCGGACGATGAACCGGTCGCCTCGCACCAGGGGGAGGGGGTCGTCCAGTTCCAGTTGGACCCAGCCAGACTCTCCG
The DNA here is from genome assembly GCA_034435815.1 of Anaerolineae bacterium. Classification (GTDB taxonomy): domain Bacteria; phylum Chloroflexota; class Anaerolineae; order B4-G1; family DUEL01; genus SpSt-77. The sequence goes on from DAOTWK010000107.1 coordinate 6,787, forward strand.
GGCGCCAAGGCATCAGCGCCCAGAAGTCGGAGCCGGGCGACCGTCTCGGCGGAACCGCAGAAAAACTTGACGTAGGCGTTGTGCTTCAGCGGGAAGGGGGCATCGGGCAGAACGTCCAGCCGGACGTCGGCCAGGGTGGTGGAGCGGAGCCAGCCGGGGATGGTCACCAGGTCGCCCCGGGCCAGGTCCTGTTTGGCGACGCCGGTCAGGTTGATGGCGACGCGGCTCCCAGGGACGGCGCGCTGGATCCGGGTCTTGTGGGTCTGCAGGCCGCGAATACGGGCCCGGAGGCCGCGCGGCAGAATCTCCACTTCCTGCCCGACCTCCAGGTGGCCGTCCACCAGCGTACCGGTGACCACCGTCCCGAAGCCGCCGATGGTGAAGACCCGGTCTATCCAGAGGCGGGGGCGGCCCCGGTCGGGGCGGGGCGGGGTGCGGGTCAGCACCTCCTGCAGGGCCGCCGTCAACTCCGAAAGCCCCTGGCCGGTACGGGCAGAGACGGGAATAATGGGTGCCCCCTCCAGGACGGTGCCCTGGAGGACTTCCGAAATATCGGCCTGGACCAGTTCCAGCCAGTCCGGGTCGTCTATCAGGTCCGTTTTGGTCAGGGCAACGACGCCACCGGGGATGCGCAGGAGGTCCAGGATGGCCAGGTGCTCCCGGGTCTGAGGCATCACGCCCTCGTCGGCGGCGATAACGAAGAGGGCGGCGTCTATCCCGCCGACACCCGCCAGCATATTCTCAATGAAGTCCCGGTGCCCGGGGACGTCCACAATGCCGACCGGTTCGCCGTTGGGGAGGGTGAGCCAGGCGAAACCCAGGTCTATGGTCATCTCCCGCTCCTGCTCCTCTCGGAGGCGGTCGGGGTTGATGCCGGTGAGGGCCTGGACGAGGGTGGATTTGCCGTGGTCTACGTGTCCAGCGGTGCCGATGACATGCACAGAACACCTCCCCTGGCAGGAGCATCGGTAATTCTGTTCATTCCTCCGGCGGGTGCTCTTTCAGGGCCGCCAGTTGCCCGTCTATCTCGGCAATACGGGCCTCGTAGGCCTCGCGAGTATGGGCGAAGGTGCGCACCGCGTCGGTCCGGCGGGTCTCCCAGAGAGCGGCAATCTGGGAGTAGCAGAGTTTCGCGGTGGCGGTCAGATTATCAAGCCGCTTGTTGACCCTTGCATTGATCCGCTCCTGCTGGCGCCAGCGCTCCTCCGCCGAGACCTCCCAGTTGCGGCGAGCCTTTTCCTGCGCGGCCTGCCACTCTTCCCACTGCCGCTTCAGCCGCTCTTCCGCCAGCCGCTGCATCTCGGCGGTCTCATTCTGGCGGGTCTCCAGCCGGGTCTGGAGGGCGGAGAGAGCATCCAGCGCCCGCTGAGCCCGTTGGTACTGCTCCATGAACCGCTGTCGCTCCTCCCGGAGCCGCTCCAGTTCCGCGCGCACCTCTTCGGCCTGTCCGGCCCATTTCTTGACCTCCTGGTTGCGGCGAAAGTCGGCGATGCGCAGTTCTTCCACAACTTTCTCAAACTCCTTGATGGGTTTCAGGCCTTCTTCCAGGTACCGTTTCTGTTTCTGGACGGCCTCTTCCAGGAGAGGGAGTTTGGCGTCGGTGGTCTCTATGCGGCGGCGCAGTTCGGTGGCTTCCGCCTCCAGTGCGGTGATGCGTTTGCTGTCGGCTCTTCTCTGCTCCTCCAGATACACTACAGTGGCAGCCCGGTCTTCGGATTGTTTCTTCAGGTCGGCAGTGGCCGTTTCCAGCCGCTGCTGGTTCTCATAGAGGCGGCGGGTTTCGGCCTGGAGGGCGGCCAGTCCCTCCTCTGTTCGGCCAATCCGGCGTAGTTCGTCGGCCACGCGGGCAATCTCGTCTTTCAGAGCGCCGATTTCCAGTTGACGGGCCCGGTCGGACTCCCGCTGTTCCTTGCGCCACTGCTCCTCCCTCAGTTCCAGCATGCGGCCCACTTCGGCCTTCAGACCCTCCAGTGCCGGGGCGAAACCGGTCACCTGGGCCATCAGGGTCTCCATTCCCGCGACGGTCCGCTGGAGGGCGACGATCAGTTCCTGCTGCTGGGCCAGTTGCTGGGCCTGGAGTTTGACCTGTTCCTGCAGGGCGGCGATGAGCGCTTTATCCTTGCGGCGCTCCTCGTCCAGCCATTGGACCATCTGGCTCAGTTGGGTTAATTCCATTTGTGGGCTCCCCTCAGAGTTTGGGCGCTGTTGCAGCATAACAAATTATTCCGGCAATCAGCCCTGATGTCCTGGGGATTGCCTCTCCCTCTGCCCCCTTCTCTCCGCCTCTTCGCGGCGCGGGGAGTCCTCACCCCTCCCCCTACCCCTTCACAAGTGTAGGCTTTTTTGCGGGCTTGCTCCAGCCGGGCAGGCGGGCCCTTTTTGCCCCCCTTTATTCCCCCTCTCTCCTCCACTGCGCAGTGGGGGAGAGAGGGGAAAATGAGGGGGTTTGCGGCGGCCAAAGGCCGCCGCAACCCCCTCTCCTGCCCCCCTCTCCCGCTGCGGAACGGCGCGCGGGAGAAGAGAGAGGGTTGGGGGTGGGGTGAGGGCCGGGACTGCCTCCTGCCCCTCTCTAAAAACCCAAACTTGTAAACTCTTGCCCTCCCCCAAAGGGCCGGGGTGAAGTGAGGAATGGGGATTTAGGGCAGGCGGCTAAGCCGCTCGCCCTAAATCCCTCCCCCTATCAGGGCTGGGAATATTATAACACAGTCCCTGGGCGGGGCAACGGTGGGGGCAGAGCCGGGAACTTTCCCTTTTATGGAATTCAGGTATAATTGGAATGAAGGGAGCGAATGCAGTACATTCTTTTCATTGCTCTGGCGCCCACAGGGGCGCTGATTTCGCTGGCGATTGCCGGATACGCTCTTCGCCATCGCTATGTCCCCGGTGTGTCCGCGCTGGGGCTGTATATGCTGGCGGTCTCTGGATTCCTGATCGGGAACACCCTGGAACTGATGTGGCCCACAGAGACCGGCACCCTGTTCTGGGCTCAACTAAGCTACCTGTTCATGGCGGCCGTACCTCTGACTTGGCTGACTTTTGCCTTCCAGTATACCGGGAAAACATCCTGGCTGGCCCTCCGAAAATTCTGGCCGCTCATGGTGATCCCGGTAGTAACATTCCTCCTCGCTCAGACGAACCCTCGCCACCATCTACTCTGGAGCGCCTTCACGTTCCAGCCCGTTGGCGATATGCTGACCCTTCGCGTCTCCTACGGCCCCTGGTTCTGGATACACTTGTTTTACTCCTATCTGCTCCTCATCGCGGGCACCGTCCTGATCATCGGGGCTCAGACCTTTGTAACCTATCCCTATCGCCAGCAATCCGTATGGGCTATTGTCGGCGCCCTATCTCCCCCGATTTTTAACATCATCTACGTTTTCCAACTCATCCCCGGATTGCAAAAAGATTACACCCCTCTGGCCCTTGCTTTTGCCGGGATTGCGTTTGCGGTGGCCATTTTCCGCTATCGTCTCCTGGACCTCATCCCGATTGCCCGGGCAGTAGTGGTGGAGCGGATGCAAGATGGCGTCATCGTCGTGGATTCGGAGGGGCGATTGGTAGACCTCAATCCGGCCGCGTACCGGATGCTGGGTGTGGATGAGAACCTTATAGGCCAGCCGATGGCTTCCGCACTCCCGGAATATTCAAGAGCGGTCCATGTCCCCCCTGAAGCCCGCGTCCGCCGAAGTATTCAGGGCGACGAGCATATTTTGGAAGTCCGTTCGTCCCCCCTAACAGGGGGCCGGTTGATCCTGCTGCGGGACATTACCGAACAAGTACGGACAGAAGAAGCGCTCCAACAGGCAAATCGGGAATTACAGGTCCGCGCTGAAGAACTGGATGCCTTCGGGCACACTGTGGCCCATGACCTCAGAAATCCCCTGGCGATTATCCAGGGGTTTGCCGAGTTGCTGGACGACGAATCCACCGTCCTCTCCGAAGAAGACCGAGACGCTTCTATACGGGGCATCCTTCATGTCACCCAACGGATGGACAGCATCATTGAAGAACTGATGGTCCTGTTCGGGTTGCGTCAGACAGGGGTCCAGATGGAACGGCTGGACATGGCCGCCGTTGTCGCTGCCGCGCTGGGCCGGCTGGTGGTCGGTCTCCGGGAGTCCGCGGCGGAGGTCGTGCTGCCGCCGGCCTGGCCTGTTGCCCTGGGCCATCCCTCGTGGGTGGAGGAGATCTGGACCAACTATATCAGCAATGCGGTGAAGTACGGCGGGCACCCCCCGCGCGTGGAACTGGGCGCGACGGTGGAGGAGGGCCGGGTCCGGTTCTGGGTCCGGGATAACGGCCCCGGACTGACGGCTGAAGAACAGAGCCGCCTCTTCCAGCCATTTGAGCGACTGGAGACCCAGAGGGCCACCGGTCACGGATTGGGACTCTCCATCGTTCGCCTCATTGTGGAGAAGATGGATGGAGAGGTCGGGGTGGAGAGTTCAGGGATTCCTGGAGAGGGGTGTATCTTCAGTTTTACTCTGCCGCTGGCTCCGGCGGCGTAGCCCCTGGTCCGCGGAGGGCAGGTATCAGACGTGCCAGGCCACAGGGGCCTGGC
>DAOTWK010000108.1:0-10005 GCA_034435815.1 Anaerolineae bacterium
GCGTATCGCGTATCGCGTATCGCTTATCGCTTATCGCGTATCGCGTATCGCTTATCGCTTATCGCGTATCGCTGATTGCGTGTCGCTTGTTGCGTATCGCTGGTGCAAAATTCCCCTTTTCATCCCCCCTCTCGGAGACAGGGAGATGAGGGTTCGTTAGCGAGGGTGTGGGAGGCACACCATCACGCACTTTTCATCCCCCCTCTCGGAGACAGGGAGATGAGGGGCAACGCGGCCCCCGTGAGTTTCGTGGCCCCTTTCCGGGTCATTCCTCCCCCACGATTCGGCCGTCCAGCATCCGGACGTGTCGCTGGGTGTGGGCGATCATCGCCGGGTCGTGGGAAACCAGGATAATGGTGCGCCCCTCCGCGTTCAGTTCGCCCAGCAGGCGGATGACTTCCGCGCCGGTGCGGCTATCCAGGTTGCCGGTGGGCTCGTCGGCCAGGATCAGGACGGGGTCGTTGGCCAGCGCGCGGGCGATGGCTACCCGCTGCTGCTCTCCGCCGGAGAGTTCGGTGGGCCGGTGGTTTCGTCGGTCCGCCAGCCCGACCCGTTCCAGCAGGTAGAGGGCCCGCTCCCGCCGCCGGGCCGGGGGAATCCGGGCGAAGTACATGGGAAACTCCACGTTCTGCAGCGCGGTCATCGTGGGGACCAGATAAAAGGACTGGAAGACAAAACCGACTTCCTGACGGCGATAGGCGGCCAGTTCGTTTTCGTCCAGTGCCGTCAGGTCACGGCCCCGCACCCAGATACGCCCCTCGGTAGGCCGGTCCAACCCCCCCAGCAGGTGAAGCAAGGTGGATTTCCCCGAGCCCGAGGGGCCGGTGACCCCAAGAAATTCCCCTTCTACCACGGTCAGGTCCACGCCGTCCAGCGCGTGGACCGTCTCCCGACCCATCGGGAACTCCCGGCGCAAGCCCTCAATCCGGATCAGTGGGGCTTTCCCGTTCAATTCAACCTCACCCCCCGAATAATGCGGATCGTCCCATAAACAGGCCGCTGATGAGCGTGGGAACCAGGGCAATCAGGGCAAAGAGAAGCCAGAGGCCCAGAACCAGCGCAGTCGCTTTGCGGCCGGAGAGCCGGGTGACGACCATCGTCCCCACCACCAGCAGGGCCAGGTTCCAGAACAGGAACAGGTCTATGCGGCTCAGGAAAGCAGAGGCCAGCAACTGACCTGTGGTGGGAGGGGCCTTCAGTATCTCGCCGACGGGCCGGTTATCCGCCACCAGTCCAGAAAGACCGGGGTTGGCAATCAACTGACCGGTGAAGAGGATGTAGAGGGTTTGCAGGAAGCCCCGCAGGGCGTAGGGAATCCAGGCCCAGGTCACCATACGGAACAGGGCCCCGAAGGAAGTATGGCCCCCTGCCACCATTCCGACCAGGTAGAGGGCTCCGGCCCAGACAAGCCACCCCACTACCAATCCGAGGATACCTATGATGGAGGGGAAAACCGTGATGACGAGCGGCGAGGCCGCAATCTGCTGGGCCTGTTCCATTTGCTGTCGCTGCTCCGGGGAGAGCATCTCGCTCATCTGGGCCTGCGTCTCCGCCACCGCTTCCCGTGCCAGGCGGGCCTGGATGGGACTGCCCACAACGATGGGCAGGATAACCATGATGACGGCGATCAGGGCAGGCAGCCACCAGAGCCGGCGGCCACTCTCGTTCAGATACCGAAATGTCGCCCGGGGCCGCGCGATAATCCCCCACAGCAGGCGGGGGAGTCCCATTTTCTGCTGAGACGCCTCTTCCATTATGTCCTCCCAGAAACTTTTGGCGTGGTGGGGCAAGATCAATCTTGCACTACGGCGGCTATGTTGGCCTTCACGGAGTCGGAGGGATTTTCTCCACCGGGACGACCCGGACCCGGAGTCCCTCCACCGCCACCACCCGCACGGGAGTCCCGGCCGGGATCGGGGCATCGGCGACGGCGGTCCAGAGTTCGCTCCGCACCTGGACGGTTCCGGTGGGATCAATCGGGGTGGTGGCGACGCCCTCTGCGCCTATCATAGTTTGGGTGCCGGTCCGGGCTGCCATGCGCTGGGCGCGCACGGCCAGCCGAAAGGCCCAGCCGAAGAGGCCGGCGGAGACCGCCGTGGCGCCAGCGACCACCCAAGGGGATAGGGCGACGCCCTCTCCGGGCCGGAAGAGCAACACCGACCCGACCACCATGCCGATGACGGCCGCCAGCGTCAGCCCGCCGCTCTGCACCTTCAGGTCCACTAGAAAGAGGACCAGTGCCGCCAGCAGGATGCCCAGGCCAATGGCGTTGATGGGCAGACGGGCCAATCCCATTGCGGCCAGGAGCAGGCAGATAATCGCCGCCGCCTCCGGAAAGCCGGTCCCGGGGAGCGTCCACGCCGCCGCCAGGGCCCACAATCCCAGCAACAGGAAAATGTAGGCCACGTTCGGATTCGTCAGGAATTCCTGCAGGGTCACCAGCCAGTCTCCGCCCATAAGACCTCCTTGACGGGGAGCCGGTCACAGAGAGCAAGTCGCAGGGGGTGTTTTCCGATTTCGTCGGAAATGGCCTCTTGGGCCCGGACGTAAACGTCCGGGCTCAAAATACGAAGCCCTTCAGGCTGAAAGAAGGATTTTTCGCTGTGGCGGCCCTACTGCCGCAACGAAAAATCTTTCTACCTAAGAATCTCCGGATAATCCACCCCGCCCGCCTTCAGGTACTGCTCTATCAGGCCCGGTAGGCGCTCCGGAATCTCGCCGGAACCCACCAGCACCTGGTCACCAATGAAGAGCATCGGTACCCCGCGCCAGTCGGCTGGCACCTGGTAGGCATTCATAGCCTTCTGCCACAGTTGGTAGTTGTTGGAGTCGGAGATCGTCAGCATTCGGATCTCCAACTGGTCGCCGTACTGTTTCTGGAGCGGCGGCAGAACCTGCTCCATAACAATGTGGCAATGGGGACAGGTCTCCGAATAGAAGAGGACGGCCCGCACCACTGCCTTAGCGGGAGTTGTCGCTCCCGAAGAGCATCCCGCAAGCAAGGTCAGTACGAAGATGGCCAGCATGATTCGGCGCATTTTCACCTCCGAACGGGATACGCAATCCGTGCAACGGGAAGAGTGAAGTGTGAAATGTCACGGCCGCGCGCTCATAACAGTGTGCAGCGCGCTGCAGGCCGGGCAGATGCCACCGGGACGGATAATGGCAAAGCCGTCCTGAGGGTCGTCAAAGTAGCGCAGAAAGTCCACGTTCCAGATGATGACGGCGCGCACCAGCCCGCTCTCCCGGGCCAGTTGGACCGCCTCCGCCAGCCAGGCCGCCTGCTGGGCATTCGTCGTCTCTCTTGCCCACCAGAGATGGTCCGGGAAGGGAGGGACGCCCTCCTGGGACGCATAGCCCAGTTCGGTATAGAAGAGTTGTTTGGTGCCGCCAAAGATATTGTAGTAGAGTTGCATCTGGGGCAGGAAGTACCAGGAATGGTGATGACGACCGTCGTCGGCGGGGTGGCCGCTGACCGCCGACGGCGGAGTGGCGCCAAAGTTGTAGTGGACGCCCAGGTAGTCCATACATTCGGCGCCACCGGCGGCGTAGATGCCCTGCAGGAACATGCGGTCGTCGCAGCCGTTGGGGGTACATTCGTCAAAGGCGCCAGTAGGGGCCGGCGCGGCGGCGATGACCAGAGTGTTGGGGTTGGCCGCTTTGACCGCTTTGTAGGTGGCACAGAGGAGACGGGTGTAGGCCTCCGGACTGATATAGCCCGGCTGCCACTCCCGGTCAATGTTGGGCTCGTTCCAGACCTCAATGGCGTCGGCGCCGGCGGCGGCCAGACGAGCCGCCCAGCGAGCGAAGTTCTCCTCAAAGCCCTGCTGGGTGACCATTCCCGAAGGCCCCACAGTGCCGATCAGAATCTTGAAGCCGCGCCGATGGGCCGCACCGATAACGGGCGCCGTCTCCTGCGGGTAGCGAACCTGGGCCTTGACCCAGGTCATTTTGGCATAGCGCATCTTGTCGGCATAGGGAAGGTCCAGGTTCCAGACGTGACCGCCGATCTCAAAGGGGCCGCCCCGGGCCAGCGTGCCCGAACCCTGCTCGGCCAGCGCGGCCAGCCCGCCGGGCAGGGGGCCAAAGACGGCCTGGACCTTTTCCGGCTCGTACACCTCCAGCATGCACCCCCACCAGTCTATCCCTTCCGTCTTCTGGAGATGCCACCAGTTGATGTCGGGCCAGAAGTAACGCCAGCGGTAGAGAGCCGGGGCCCGCTCCCAGCCGTAGTCGGCGGCCAGGGTGGTCAGGTCCACGTAGTATCCGGCGGGGATTTTTTCCAGGGGACGGCCGCCCTGGGCGGCGGCGCGGGCGTCTTCCTCCCGGGCCTTCAGGTCCCAGGGAGCTACCCGCAACGGTTCTCCCAGACTGCCGTCCTGCCGGGCCGCCCGTAGATAGACCCGCCAGTAGGTCTCGTTCCCGATGTCCTCCCGAACCAGCAGGATGCGCGGCGGCACCTCGTTGTAGGGGCTCTGGTCCAGATCCACGGCCCGCCCGCAGAGGTGCCAGTTGCCGCGCTGTTCGGCATTCTCCATAGGCTGCCAGGCCAGGGCGACGGTGGAGAGGTAATCCCAGCCCGCCTCCTCCGCAACGCGCCGCCGCAGGGCCTGGAAACTGTTGTCCACCCGGTCGTTCAGCCGCAGCCATTCGTAATTTTTACCACTGGGGTCGGGCAGGTAGACCAGGGATTGCAGGGTCTCGGTGGGGGATGAGGACTGGACGAATTCGGTGTAGAGGGACGGTTCGGTAGCAGGCTCGGCGGCGCGGGCCCGGGCAATCGCGCGGGTAGAGAGGGCCACCGCACTCCAGACCGGGCGGGAGATCGGGCCGGGGTCGCTGTAGATTTCCTGAGAGAGGCCCCATCCGTAGAGGCTGGACGCGATGAGGTAAGAGCGACCGGCGCGCCGGTAGACAGTGAGCAGACTCTGACCGTCGGGGGCCCAGGTGGGGGTAGAGCCGGAGCCGAAGAGGTCAGTGGACGAGAGACGGAGCATCGGCTGGGCCTGAGGGCCGCCGCGCCCCGCCCACTCCAGCGTACTGACCTGGACGGTGGCGTACCCGGCGCGGGAAATGGTATAGGCCAGCCGCTTCCCGTCGGGCGACCAGGCCGGGTCGGACTCATTGACGTCCGGGCTGTTGGTGACGTTGATCTCGATCCCCGCCAGGTCGCCGTCAACGAAATAGAGATAAATGTCCTGGTTGCCGTTGCGGTAGGAGACGAAAGCAATGGCCGAGCCGTCGGGCGACCAGGCCGGGCTGTAGTCGGGGGCGGAGTCGGTGGTCAGCCGCCGGATGTTGTTCCCGTCGGCGTCCATAACGTATATATCCAGGTTGTCCTCGCGGTAGGACTCAAAGGCGATCCTTTTGCCGTCGGGCGACCAGGTGGGGCCACCGTCAAAGTCGGGGGCGCGGGTGAGGCGGATCAGCGCGCCGCCTTCCAGGTCCAGCAGATAGATATCCCAGTTGCCGCCGCGGTGGGATGCGAAGGCCAGCAGGGAACCGTCCGGCGACCAAGCCGGGTCCCGGTCCTCCGCCGGGTCGCTGGTGAGGCGGACGATTTCGCGGGTGGCCTGCTGAATGGCGTAGATGTCGGCGTTGCCGTTGCGGCGAAGAGTGAAAGCGACGGCGCCGCCGCTCCCGAAGGGGGTCGGAGTGGGACCGGCGGTAGGGCTGGGGATGGACGTTGCGGTGACGATGACGGTGACCACCGGCGGGCGGGCGTTCAGGGCGGCGCCGGCGCGGTAGAGGGAGACACCCAGCACGGCCAAGATGAGGGCATTGGCCAGAACCAGCAAGGCCAGCAGGCGCAGGGCGCGCAGGGAGAGCACGACCGGCGAGGCCCCGCTATGGTTTCGTGCCCGGTTGTGAGGAGCGCAAGATGAATCTTGCGCCACAGGTGTTCGGGGCGCAGAGCGGCGCAGACGTCGCCGCACCGCCGCCCAGAACCGCGCCGGGAGGGAGGATTTTTCGGCAGAATCGGAGTTAGTATCCATAACCAATGCGCCGACCGAAGGTCAGCCTTCCTGAGCCTCCGACCAAAAGTCGGCCTTCGCCGACTTTCGTGGTTCTTACATCAACTCCTCCAACAGCCGCTGAACCTGCTCCGGACGGAGTTTCTCCAGGGGCCGGGGCGCCAGTGGACCCGCTTGCAGCGAGGGGACCTGTTCTTCGTATGCGGGCCGGTCTTCCACCTGGTAGAAGACGCCGATGGGGATGCGGTCGCCCCATTCCAGGGCCTTCGCGAAGGCCGCCATTTTGTCGGTGACGTCGTAGTCCGGGTCATCCTGGAGTTTGTAGACGCGAGGGCGGTAGAACTCGTAGGAGTTCTGCCGGTTGAAGGTGACGCAGGGCTGGAAGACGTCTATGAGCGCATAGCCGCGATGGCCCAGCGCGCGGACGATGGTCTCCGTCAGGTGCTGGAGGTCGCCGGACCAGGAGCGGGCGACGAAGGTCGCGCCCGCCGCCAGCGCCAGGGCGATGGGGTTGACCGGGAGTTCAAAAGACCCCCATGGGGACGTCTTGCTCACCCGGCCCCGGTCGCTGGTCGGGGAGTACTGCCCCTTGGTCAGGCCGTAAATGCGGTTGTCCTGGATGATGTCCACCAGACCGATGTTGCGGCGGGCGGCGTGGAGCATATGGCCCAGCCCCTCCGCATACGCGTCGCCGTCGCCGTGGGTGCAGACCACCCGCAGGCCATGGTTGGCCAGCCGGACCCCCGTCGCCACTGGGACCGTCCGGCCATGCAGGGTCATATAGCCGTTGGCGTGAGTGTAATCCGGGAGTTTGCTCCCGCAACCGATCCCACTGACCAGCATCACTTCGTGGGGGGCGAGGCCCACCTGAGCCAGCGCCCGCTTCACCGCATTCCATATCGCAAAGTTCCCACACCCGGTACACCAAGTGGGGCGAACAGGACTGGCAAAGTCGTCTGCTGTGACCATCGTGCCTCCTTGTCGCACAAGGTTAATCTTGTGCGATCGCTCTCAAAATGTACTCTGGCGAAATCGCCCGCCCATCCCACTTGAGGATGCGGCGGGAGACCGTATGGCCGGTGGCCATGCGGAGCAGGTCGGCGAACTGGCCGGAGTAGTTGCCCTCCACCGCGACGGTCTCGCCCGTCAGCAGGTTCTCCACCCCCTCGGGGACAGGCCAGATGTCGGTGAAATGGAGCATCCGGGCCCGCACACCTTGCCCGTTCAGCCGGTCCACCGCCTCCCGTAGCGGCCCATAAGTGGAGCCCCAGGCGATAAAGGTGAGGTCGGCGTCATTGAGGCCGTAGGAGGTAGGAAGGCGCATTTCGGCGCGGGCCGTTTCCAGTTTGCGCATCCGCTTCTCGTGCATCCGGCGGCGGTTCTCGGCGTCTTCGTAGATGTGGCCGTACTCGTCGTGTTCGTCGCTGGAAGAAGCGTAGACAGCCTTCGGGTGGCCGGGAATGGCGCGCGGGGAGATTCCGTTCTCGGTGAACCGGTGGCGCTTGTACTCGCCCTCCAGGTTGTCCAATTCCGCCTCCGTTAACAACTCGCCCCGGTCTATGACCACCGCGTCAAAGTTCAGGTCTTCAGGAGCCACGTCCCGGACGGAGGTCGCCAAGTAGTGGTCGGAGAGGACGATGACCGGGGTCTGGTAGCGCTCGGCGAAATTGAAGGCCCGCCAGCCGGCCTCAAAGGCCTGCTCTACCGTCCCCGGAGCCAGAACGATACGCGGGAACTCGCCCTGGGAGGCGTGGAGGACGAAGAGCAGGTCGCCCTGCTCGGTGCGGGTCGCCAGGCCGGTGGAGGGACCGGGCCGCTGGGCCTCGTAGACGACGACGGGGACCTCCGTCATTCCGGCCAGGCCCAGGGCCTCCACCATCAGGGAGAAGCCGCCACCGGAGGTAGGGGCCATCGCCCGGACTCCGGCGTAGCCAGCACCAATCGCCATACAGAGCGCCGCGATTTCATCCTCCACCTGAAGGGTGACGACACCGTACTCTTCTGCATGGGCTGCCATCCACTCCAGGACGGGGCTCCCCGGCGTCATCGGGTAGCCGGAGACAAACCGACACCCCCCCGCCAGCGCGCCCATCGCGAAGGCCTGGTTGCCGTTGAGCAGGAGCCGTCGGGGCGCGCCCGGCACCGCCTCCATCCGGAAGGGAAAGTCGGCCTGGAAGGGGCGGGAGGCCTCCACGCCCGCCGCAATCACCCGCATATTGGCGTCCACTACCGCCTGCCCTTTTCGGGCAAAGTTGTCCCGTGCCACACTCTCAACATACGTGGGGTCAAACCCGATCAGCCCGGCGGCGACGGCAAAAACCAGGGTGTTGCGCATAATGGCACTTCCACCGGCCTCTTCCGCCCGTTTGGAGAGGGGAATGGAGAAATACTGGACATCCGCCCGGCGGGGGATGTCGGGAAGGCCGTCCTTTTCGTCGTAGACGACGGCGCCGCCGGGAACCAGCGCGCCGATGTGCCGCCGCACCGTCTCCTGATCCAGCGCCAGGAGCAGGTGGACCGGTTCGGTGTGGGTGTAGAGAGGACGGCGGGCGATGCGGACGGTGAAGAAGTTGTGGCCGCCGCGAATGCGGGAATGGTAGTCGGGAAGGCCGAAGATGTGGAGCCCGCCTCGTACCAGGGCCTGGGAGAACCCCACACCGCTGGATTCCAGCCCCATTCCGGCCTCGCCGCCAATCCGGATGCTCAGCTCATTCAGTTGGGACTGCATAGAACACCTCCGACAGTTTTCTACCACAAAGACCGGAAGACACATTCGTGTCCTGGCGTCTTTGGGATGATAACAAAGCATCACTGGATGCGCACAATCACCCGGCCGCGCCGCCAGAGGGCTTCCAGGTTGTAGTAGGAGCGGACCTGGGGGTCAAAAATGTGCACCACCACGGGCCCGTAGTCCATCAGAATCCAGCCGGATGACGGCTCTCCCTCCACATGCAGAGGAGAGATGTCCAGCGCTTTTTCAATCTCCTCCCGGATCCCGCTCTCCAGCGCCTGCAGTTGCCGGTCGCTGGTGCCGCTGCAGAAGACGAAGTAGTCGGTCAGCATAGTCAATTCGTGGATGTCCAGGAGCAGGATGTCCTCTCCCTTTTTCTCCACGATGACGTCCACAATCTGTCGGGCCAGGTCTATCGGTTCCAGATTGTACCTCCTTGTTGGACGTGCCTGTGGACGTGCCAGGCACTTTCAGAAGTGCCTAGCACGTTTACATTTCAGTTGGACGTGCCTGTGGACGGCCAGGCACTTTCAGAAGTGCCTGGCACGTTTACGTTTCTGTTGGACGTGCCTGTGGACGTGCCAGGCACTTTCAGAAGTGCCTGGCACGTTTACGTTTCTGTTGGACGTGCCAGGCACTTTCAGAAGTGCCTGGCACGTTTAACCGTCAGGCCGACGAAAGCGGCCCAGAGCAGGCCACCCATCACCACCAACGCGGCCACCTGGAAAGGATGAAGACCGGCGGTTTGATGCCAGCGTTCCATCGCCCCCGCCATCCCGGTCCCCACAATCATCCCTACGGAGAACATCGCTGTGAAGATGCCCGATGCTGTCCCCCGGGTGAGGGGCGTGGTCTCATCAGCGACAAGCGCCGACTTAGCCGGAAAGAGCACGCCGAAGCCCAGACCGTAGAGAAACATGGCACCCATCATTGGCCCCCAGGCGGTCAGAAAGGATAAGAGCAGGAGAGCCAACGCGATGAGCGCCAGTCCCAGGGCGACCATCGGGAGCCGTCCCCATCGGTCGGAGAGGCGGCCCAGGGGGGAGGCCTGGAGCAAACTGGCCGCCAGGGCAAAACTGCCGAAGAGCATTCCCACCCGTGCGGCGGAAAACCCCCGTTCCTCCCCGAGCAGCGGCAGAAAGACCAGCAGCGTCCCCAGAGCGAACATCCAGCAGAACGCGGCGACAAAGGAGACGGAGAGCCGTCGGCTCAGAGGCACCCGCCATACGCCGCCGGAGCGTCCGGCGCTCTCCTGGGAGGGACGGCTCCCTTTCAGCCGTCCGAGAGCCGCCAGCGCGG
>DAOTWK010000109.1:0-8795 GCA_034435815.1 Anaerolineae bacterium
GTATGGAACCGACCCTCACCTCTCAGGAGAAGCAGACCCTGCTGGTTTACCAGCGGAATGAACTCACCGAGCACCACATCTATACCCGGCTGGCGCGGACAGTTCGGGAGCCGGAGAACCGGGCCGTCCTGGAGCGCATCGCGACGGACGAACTGCGCCATTCCCGCCTCTGGGCCCGCTTCACCGGGCAGGAAGTCCGCCCCGATTGGATCAAAATCTGGTTTTATACCCTGGTCGGGCGCATCCTGGGCATCACCTTCGCGGTCAAACTGATGGAGCGGGGGGAAGAAGGGGCGCAGGATAACTACGCCCGGATGGAAGGCGTCGTCCCCGACGTTGAGGCCATCGCGCGGGATGAGAAAGCACACGAAGAGGCCCTGCTGGCGATGCTGGACGAGGAGCGGCTGCGGTATACCGGCTCCATCGTCCTGGGGCTGAACGATGCGCTGGTGGAGTTGACGGGTGCGCTGGCGGGGCTGACGTTTGCGCTTCAGAACACCCAACTGGTGGCGATGACGGGCGCCATCACCGGCATCGCTGCCGCCCTCTCTATGGCCGCATCCGAATACCTCTCCACGAAGGCAGAAGGAGACGGGCGGGACCCGTTGCGGGCGTCCCTTTATACCGGCGTCGCCTACCTCTTCACCGTCCTGGTCCTGATCCTGCCATACCTCTTGCTGACGAAACCGTACCTCTGTTTGGCCGCCACGCTGACGGTCGCCGTTCTGATTATCGCCTTCTTTAACTATTACGTCTCAGTAGCCCGCGACCTGCCCTTCCGGCGGCGGTTTCTGGAGATGGCCGGGCTGAGTCTGGCGGTGGCAGCCATTAGTTTTGGCATCGGCATCCTGATGCGGGCAGTGTTCGGCATAGAGGTGTGACGTTCACGGCGACGGCCCTCGGCCGCCGCCGTGAACGACCTTCCCACATACGGGAGCGGCGAGACGATGCTCCTGCACAACTTAGAGACGGCAGAGGTGGCCCCCGGAAGGGATCGGATCAACCGCTGGCAGGCTGGGAAGCCCGGCGAAGTTGGACGCGAAGAAGGGCTGGTCCGATCCGATCCATCAACCAGCCCATGCTGACCTCCAGCCAAGGGATGATGCCCAAAACGCGCGGTACGTGGGCAACCCGGGTTGGGCGGCGAAGCAACCGCCAGACCCGCTCGGCTACTGCCTCCGGCCGTATGGCCAGCCCCCGGCCCGGCATGGGCATCCCCCCGGGCTGGGCGGAAGCCCTGGTGAAGAACTCTGTCGCCACTGCTCCTGGCCGCACCACGCTGACCCGTACCTTTGTTTCCCGCAGCTCCCGGTACAGGCTGGTGGTGAACGAGTCCACAAAGGACTTGGTGGCACTGTAGAGCGCAATTCCCTGCACCGGTAGACTCCCGGCAATAGAACTGACGTTGATGATATGCCCACTGTTGCGGGCTTTCATCTCCTTGAGCATCAGCAGGGTCGTATGCACAACGGCCGTGATGTTGAGATGGATCATCTCCCGGGCCAGCGACCAGGGCATCTCGGTGCCGAAGCCGTACCATCCCAGACCTGCGCTGTTGACCAACACATCTACCTGCCCATAGGCCGCCCAGGCCTCTCGAACTACCCGCTCCCGTTCCCGTTCGTCCGTTAGGTCGGCGACGATAACCCGGGCCTCCCCTCCGGCCCGATGGATCTCCGCCGCCAGGTTCTCCAGCCGCTTCCGATTGCGCGCCACCAGCACCACGCGGACCCCCTCCTGGGCCAACCGTCGGGCGATGGCCGACCCGATCCCACCGGATGCTCCGGTGATGACGGCCACCTTCCCCTCCCAGCCCGTGATAGGCCGATGGGCCTTCCGGTAGTACGGTGACTGCTGGAGCAACCATTGGCGAATGAACGGACGGAAGAGGCGGATCAAATGCCGACGGAATCCCAGAACGGCCTTCATATCCCGGACGAAGTCATCCAGGTCCCGTTGCTGGTACTGGAGGATGCGCTGGCTTTCCGTCGTATCCATCCAGTCGGTGCAGAAGGGGGTGGTACTGAAGGCCTCCTCCGGGAGCATACCGATCCCCATCGCTTCCAGAATCCGCGAGACCATATCTTTGAAGTAGTACCAGCATCGCGGCCCGCCACCGATAAGCAGGACCTTCCCCCACACCTCGCTGCTGCTAATGGCATTGGCGATCGCCAGCCCGACATCGCGGGTATGGACGAACTCCATGCGGTTATTCAGTGGGACATCAAACATCCCTGGATCGGGCCGGATGGACAGAGGGAAGACGGCGCCGAAGCGCAGGATGGCCCACTCCAGGCCCGACTCGCGAATCATCTGCTCGCAAAGGACCTTGTGGTGGGAGTAGTGCTCTACCGGGCATACCGGGTCGGTGGCCCGTAGGGGAGGTGTCCGGTCCTGTGTCGGCCCAAAGACGTGAACGGAAGAGGCGAAAATCAGGCGTGGCGGGCGCGGCTGAGCCTTCAGCGCGTCCAGCAGATTGCGGGTCCCTCCGACGTTGACCTGGTAAGCCAGGTCCGGCTGGGACTCCGACTCAATGCCGGTGGCGGAGAGTTTGGGAATGATGAAAGCCAAATGGACGACGACATCCTGCCCCTCCACCGCCTGCGCCACATCTTCTGGGCGGCGCAGGTCACCCCATATGACCTCAATTCGGTTCCCGAAGCGCCGGGCAACTTTCTCATTGGCCTTTGTCCGCAGGTCAAAACAGCGGACTGTGTGCCCCTGACGGAGTAGTTCTGCCAGAGCGCTCATTCCCACATTGCCAAAGGCTCCGGTCAATAGAACTTTCATCTTGCTCCTTTCTGATTTGGCGGATCTAGTGAGGATAATACCCAGTTGATAATGCGATGGGATGGGCGATTTACCACCAAAAATGATTGAACCGGAGCCATTTCTGGCTATTGGGCAAGGTCATACTCGGCAAATGCCCTCCAGAAGCAACCGAACACTCTCCTGGGTCCGGACTCCCCAAACGGAGCGTCGGTGCGCAGGGCCCTCAGCCTTTCGCCGAATTCTGCCAGCCAGCGTTCCAGGAGTTCCAGAAAGATGGCCTGCTTTGTGGGAAAATGCCCCCTTGCTGACTCCGGCGCGCCGGCAATTTGCCGCTATGCTCGTGGTACCGTATCTCTGGCGGGCGAGACATTCTTCTGCTGCCGCCGGAATATTTTCGCGGGGTTCTCCTCCCCGTGATCGCATTCGGTGCTCCTCTTTGTATACCGACCGGTCGGTATTATTATATCATTGGAGGGTTATCCTGTCAAGCGCGATGCGGTTGGGACTGAGGCCACCTTGCAGGCTGTGGAACCCGTCGGTAGATTCGGCCACGACTGCAGTTTCGGAGCCTCTACCAGAACAAAAAGGGCCGGTTACCGGGCTGACTTCTATCCATAGAAGCCTCCAACGCCTGTACGATGGTCATGGTCGTACAGAACGCGAAAGCCAGGTCTATAGTTTCAGCCGGAAGAAGGTCGTAACACTCTCAGGGGTGGTTGAGGGGGTTCCCTCCACGCTGTCTTGCAGTGTTACTACCGGGCCTGAGAAACCGGAGTTTCTACGCTTCTCACTTCCACCCGGCAATCCCCGGCCCGCAGGTCGCAACCTGTCATCCTCAGCAGGGCCAGAAGGTCAAACTTTGGCCCGACCTCCAGTGCGATGAAGGTCTTCTCTTCCCGATCCTCCAGACGCCCCCCGAACAGCACTTTTTTCTTCAGCCCGCGCGAGGGGACATCTATCGCGTACCCCTCACCTTCTCGCCGCAGGGAGAAGGGGACGTAGGCTCCGCGCAGGTATCCCTCCAGCGCCGCGCGCGCCGCTGGAAGCAAGAGGGGGAGGAACAGCATCAGATGGGCCTTCGTGAAAGCGCCGGGTGTGAAATCCCCCACCAGTCCCAGAATCTCTACCCCCTCTCCCAGCGCGGAGAGGGAAGATAATACTGCCCGCAGCGCGTCGGTGTCCCAGGCCCGGAGGGCGAAGATTGTCTCGCCGCCCAGTGTGGGAAAACGGTGGTCGTTGGGCGGAACGGTGAACAGCGCCTCCCGCACGCTGAGAAGATTCTCCGTCAGTTCGGGCGCGCAGGCCAGTATCTGCTGGAAGACAAAGGCGTTGAGGAACGCCGGATGGACGCCGGAGAGCGCGGCGTCGGTGCGAAGGCGGTAGTAGATGGGACGCAGCCGCCGTTTGCGGCCCACCACGTCCCGCAATTCGGCCAGATATGGCCCCAGGTCGGGGACGCGGATACGGTGGTGCAGGATGGCCCGCCGGTGTTCCTCGTCCGGGCAGGCGCCGCATCCCCGGCATTGCCCCGGCCCCGCCGCGTCTCCCAGGCAGTATCCCGGGTCCAGGCCAGCGCGCGCCGCCTGATACTGCCGGTACAGGAAATCCGCCGGGATGTCGGTCTGGACGAATTCCAGCGGGAAGGGGTAATCGGGGCCTTTCTCGCCCAGGAACCCGTCGTTCCAGAGGCTGGCGCGCTCCATCCAGGTCCGCAGGGCCTCCCAGTACCCCCGGAGCAGGTGGCCGTCGTAGAAATCCCCCTCTCGCGCCCGCGCCACCAGCGGCTCCACCAGCCAGTATCCCCCCAGCGCCAGCACCTGGGTGGTAGCGTACTCGGCCCAGTCAAAAGCCAGACGGAACTCAAAACCGTTCGTCTCACAGGCGGAGCGGACCGCGCCGATGAGGGGACGCCAGGGCTTCTCCTCCAGGAAGAGCCGGTCGTACCGGAGCGGGGTGAAGGGCATCCGCACCAGCGGTCCCGCGCTGAAGATGACCCGGGGCCGAGAGGGAGAGGCCGCCCGCGCCTCTCGCAGCCAGCGGACGAAGGCCCGAAACTCGCTCAGGTCATCCTCCGTCTCATAGCCGGTGAGGATGTAGAAGAGTTTGATGCGGCGGATGGGCTCCCGCACCAGATGCTCCAGCAGGGCGGCTATCTCATCGGTGGGAAGGCTTTTGTGGAGGAATCTCCGCTGCCGCTGGCTGATGCCCTCTATACCCAAAGTGAACTCTCGCTTCTCCGCTGTTAGTTCCGCTTCTATCAGGCCGGGAACCCGCCACAGGATGTCGGCCCGCTGGCTCTTCAGACTCACCCGGTCAAAGAGACGGTGCAGTTCCAGGAGGAGATCAAAGATTTCCCCGTGGGTGTTGAAGTTGAAACTGTAGAGGCCGATCTCCTCCACGCCCTGGGCCCTCTTTAACTGCCGGGCCACCGCAACCAGGTCTGCCGCCGGGAGTTCCCGGTAGGGCTTGCGGTCGTACCCCTCAAAGCAGAAGGAGCAGAAAGCGGGGCAGCCCCAGGTGATCTGGAGGTAGGCTGTATGGGCCTCGGGGGTGTCCAGGATGGGATAGACGGTGGGGAGGTCCTGCGGCCGGGGCCGACAGACCGCCTTGACGGTTTGGCGACGGGTTCCGGCGACCCAGAGGCCGGGGCCGGAGGCCGCGGCGGCTTCCAACCGGTCTCGCCTTCTGCCTCCCCCTGCCAGGGTCCGAACGATTTCCCCCACCCGTCCCTCCCCTTCGCCGAAGAAGATGCCGTCCGCCAGCGCGTCGCCGTCTTCCCGGATGGTGGCCTGCGCGGCCATAGCGTTGGAGCCGCCCAGGAGGAGGATGGGGTCGTCATCCCCGCGCTCTCCGGCGAAGAGGGGGATGCCGGAGCGGAGCAGAATGCAGGGGAGATTCAGCAGTTCCAGGATGTACGCGTTGGAGACCAGGATCAGGTCAAAGTCCCGAACCGGACGGCGGGAGTGGATGCCTCTCAGAGGAGGGAGAGACTCCCCCACCCGTCCCGATGGGAAGAAGGCCAGGTCCACGTACGCCTCGGGGAGTGCCCGGCGGACTTCGTGGAAGAGAAAACGGTGAGGGAGGGAGCGATCTACATCCCGCAGGGGGGAGAGGCGCGCGATGAGGACCCGGTAAGGGGCATTTTCAAACTGGGAGCAGGGTGCAGGTTGCAAATCGCAAGGCGCATGTCGCATAGCGCAGCGCAGTGGGTTTTTCTGGCGGCGGCTTTGCCGCCGCCAGAAAAACCCTCATCTCTCATACAGTTCCAGCAGCACACCGCGGGCGGATTTGGGGTGGATGAAGACGTAGCGGGTGCCGTCGGCGCCGACGCGGGGTTTCTCGCTCAGGAGGGTCGCGCCGGCGGCCTGCAACCGCTCCATCGCGGCGGTGATGTCGTCCACCCGCAGGCAGATATGGTGCAGTCCCTCCCCGCGTTTCTCCAGAAACCGGGCCACGCTCCCCTCCGGATCCAGCGGGCGCAGGAGTTCTATCTCCCCTTCCCCAGCGGGGAGAAAGGCGATCTCCACCCCCTCTTCGGGAACTTCCCGGCGCTCGGACACTTCCAGCCCCAGCGCGTCCCGGTAGAAGGCCAGCGCGGCCTCCAGGTCGTTCACAGCAATGGCGATGTGATGGATGGAAGTTGGCATTGGGCGTCCTCCGTAACTTCTGCTGCAGCGCAGGCTAACGGCCTGCACTTCTTTAAGAGTTCCTTTTTCAATGCGAAACTCAATAACGCCGGGTTCAGCCTTCGCCCTTTGCACGATTGAAAATCAATCGGCCTTCCTGGGCGCTTTCGCACCGAGCGTCAACCTTCGTTGATGCCTCCTGAAAGGACGGCGAAGGCCGTCTTCTCGCCGATTGGAAATCGGCCTTCCTGGGCGCTTCTGCGCCCGGCGTCAACCTTCGTTGACGTTTCCTGAATGGACGGCGAAGGCCGTCCTCTGGCCAAAGGCCCGGAGAGGCTGACTTCAGTCGGCGTAATGGGCGGCCGGCTAACCTATATAGCCCTTAAGTTAACGCCTATGCCCTGGCTCCACCCCTTTTCATCTCCCTCCCCCGCGCTGCGCAACGGCCCGCGGGGAGGGAGGCAAGAGGGAGAGACAAGACTCTGAGTGCCGGAATCATTGGGTATGTCCCAATTTCGTCAGAAATGGCCCTTTGAGCCCGGACGTTTACGTCCGGGCTCAAAAGACGAAGCCCTTCGGGCTGAAAGAGGAATTTTTCCCGGGGTTGCTTCGTCAGGTTGCAACTGTGTGGCGGATGGACAACTGCGAGCGGTTGTCCTACCCTTCACCACCAGCCTCCTGGGCCCTCCGGACCTCCTCCTCCCGCAGTTGCCGCCGCAGGATTTTGCCGATGGCACTCTTGGGCAGTTCGGTGCGGAATTCCACCTCCGAGGGGACTTTGTAGGGCGTCAGGTTCTGGCGGAAATAGGCGATGAATTCCTCCTCAGTGGCCGTCTCCCCTTCTTTCAGGACAATGTACACCTTGATCCGTTCCCCCTTGTACGGGTCCGGCACGCCCACGGTGATGCCCTCTTTCACCTTGGGGTGCTGGTAAATCAGTTCGTCTATCTCCCGAGGGAAGACGTTGAAGCCGCCCACGATGATGAGTTCCTTTTTCCGGTCGGTGATGTAGAAGTAGCCGTCCTCGTCCATGTAGCCGATGTCGCCGGTGAAGAGCCAGCCGTCCACAATGGTTTTGGCGGTCTCTTCCGGCATTTTGTAGTAGCCCAGCATCACCGTGGGGGAGCGGAGGACAATTTCCCCTTGCTCGCCCGGGGGCAGGTCGCGTGTCCCGTCCAGGCTGACGATTTTCATATCCACGTCCGGGAAGGGGATGCCGATGCTGCCGATTTTGTGCAGGCCGTGGTAGGGATTGGCGGCGATGGCGGTGACCGCCTCCGTCAGGCCATAGCCCTCAATCATCCGACCGCCGGTCTTGGACTCAAATTCCTCTTTGATGGCGCGGGTGAGGGGCGCGGCGCCCACAAAGATGCCCTTGACGCTGCGCAGGTTGTACTTGCCGATGTCGGGCAGGTTGCTCAGGGCGACAAACATGGTCGGGACGCCGATGAAGAAGTCGGGCTTGTACTTGTGGATGGTCTGGGCGACCTGGCGGGCGTTGAAGCGGGGCAGGATGATGATTTCGCCGCCAGCCAGGATGGGCGCGTTCATCGTCACGCTCATTCCGAAGCCGTGGAAGAAGGGGAGGACTGCCAGGATGCTCTGCTCGTCGGTGAGCGCGCCCCAGGCCTTCACCTGATAGGCATTGGCGACGAAGTTGAAGTGGGAAAGCATAATCCCCTTGGCGATGCCCGTCGTCCCGCCACTGTAGAGGAGCGCGGCCATGTCGTCCGGGTCCACCGGTTCCGGCTGGAAATCTGCCGGAGCGGGATTCCGCAGCATATCCCGGAAGCGCACCCATTGCAGGCCGCCGGACTTCCGTAGGGCCTGTCGGGCCGCCTTGCCTTCCCGTAGTCCCATGACCAGGCTCAGCGGGAAGGGGAGAGCGTCCGCGATGCGGGTGTGGATGGCCCGCTTGAGGGGTGTCTTCCCCTCCAGCGCAGCGACCTTTTCCATAAACATTGGTATGGTGACGATGGTCTCGGCGCCGGAGTCGGTCAAGTGGAAGGTCAGTTCCCGCTCCGTGTAGAGGGGGTTCAGGGGGACGACGACCGCGCCGGCCTTGAGGATGCCGTAGTAGGCGATGATGAACTGGGGGAGATTGGGCAGGAGCATAGCGACCCGGTCGCCCTTCCGAACCCCCAGGCCGCGCAGCCCGACGGCGAAGCGGTCGGAGTAGTCCTTGATGCGGTGGTAGGTCTCCCGACGGCCGAAGAAGCAGGTGCATGGTTTATCGGGCGTGGCGGCGGCGGTGTCGTCCAGCAGGCGGTACAGGGGGATACGGGGGTAGTCTATGTGGTGGGGTACCTCTTTGTCGTAGAATTTGAGCCAGGGCCGTTCCATTTCGCACCTCCTGAAGGGAATAACGGCGGGGTTTGCGGCGGGCCGCAAAGCGGC
>DAOTWK010000110.1:0-1750 GCA_034435815.1 Anaerolineae bacterium
GAACTGAGCCTCTCCGTTGCCCAGCGCGCCATATCCGGCACTTACGCGTTGGTGGAGGACCTGATCGTCCAAGACCCCCGGCGGAGGATGAGCGAGGAGGAGCAAATTCGCGTTGTGCTGCAGCGCCGGCCCGACGTGCTCTGTGTGGTGGGTGGCACCGACGGCGGGGCCGTACTGCCGGTCCTGGAACTGGCAGAGACGCTGGCGCTGGCCTGCTCTATGCTGCCCGAGGGGGAACGTCCACAGATGTTATTCGCGGGCAACACTGCCCTCCGTCAGAAGGTGGTGGACCTGATGGGCGGACAGGCTCCCGTCCGTTCGGTAGATAACGTTCTTCCGACCCCAGCCGTAGAGAATCCAGTGGGGTTGCAGAATGAACTGGAGGGTTTCTATCGCCAGAAAAAACTGACTCAACTGCCGGGTGGGGAGATTCTCCACCGATGGCTGAACGTCCCCTTGATGCCGGTCAGCGAGTCCTTCGCCCGGCACATTCAGTACCTCTGGTACCTGGACGAATCCCCCAAAGGGACCCTGGGGATAGAAGTGGGGGCGGCTAATACCCTGGTGACCGCTGTCTTCGGTGGAGAGCCGACGGTAACGGTGCGGGCCGGGCTGGGCTCCGTATACGGAGTAGATCGCCTGCTGGAGCAACAAGGAGCGGAGACGTTTCTACGCTGGATGCCCGTTCCCTTCAAACCCGAACAGATAGAATCTGTTTTGCACTACCGTTCCCTCTGGCCAGCCAGCGTTCCTCAAGAGGCAGAGGAACTCTGGCTGGAACAGAGCATTGTGCGGGAGGTCATTCGGGAGGCCATTCGGGCCGCGCGCCCCGCATGGCGCCCCGGAAAGGCACAGCCGTATTCCCAATTAACGCCTCTCTTTGATCCTATTCTGGTCGGCGGAGGAGCACTGGCTGCGGCTCCCCGTCCGGGCCAGTTGGCCTTGATGGTTCTGGACGCCGTGGAACCGATCGGGATTTCCACTCTCCTGCTGGACATCCACGGCCTGGCACCGGTCCTGGGGGCAGTGGCTATCCTGAAGCCTATAGCGGCGGTGGAAGTGGTAGATAACGGTGGCCTGATCAATCTGGCAACCGTCATTGCCCCAGTGGGTACCGCCCGAAAAGGGGAGGTCATTCTGCGGATTCGGATTCACTACGAGAAGGGTGGCACCCTGAATGCGGAGGTTCCGTACGGCTCCTTGGAAGTTCT
Organism: Anaerolineae bacterium; assembly: GCA_034435815.1. Taxonomy (GTDB): domain Bacteria; phylum Chloroflexota; class Anaerolineae; order B4-G1; family DUEL01; genus SpSt-77. The sequence goes on from DAOTWK010000110.1 coordinate 1,212, forward strand.
TCCCCTTCCGCCTGGTGAGGAGGCTGTGCTGGAACTCCGGCCGCGCGGCCGGATAGACGTGGGGTTAGGGCCAGGTCGCGGCGGCAAACGGCGGGTCCGGGGCAGCCTGGTGGGACTGATCGTGGACGCTCGCGGCCGTCCGCTCCAACTGCCCGCCGACCCGTACACCCGAATGGCCCAGGTCCAGCAGTGGCTCTGGGACGTGGGAGGATGAGGGACATGCGCTTCTACCTTTCTCAGACCGTCATCTCACCTCTGACCATCGTCCGGAAAGAGCGACGCCTCCCGGGTCGGGGGGATATTCTGGTACGCGAGGGAGATCGGGTGGAACCGGTGCAGGTCATCGGACGGGCGATGGTACCTGGGGAGTTCCGGATTGTTAATCTGGCTCAAATGCTGGGAGTGCCCCGGCGGGCCGTTCGCCGGTATCTCAAGGTGAAGCCCGGAGAGGAGGTCCGGCAGGGGGATGTCCTCGCTGCCCGGGGGGGACTGGCCCGGCGGGTCTGTCGGGCACCCATCACCGGGACGGTGACGGGCAT
>DAOTWK010000111.1:0-4431 GCA_034435815.1 Anaerolineae bacterium
TAGGCCCGGCCCTGCTCATCCCGGGGGAGCGCATTGGCCGGCTCTCCGTCTACGGTGACGTAGAGGTAGGCCCGGTAGTTGCCCCGCCGCACCCGCAGGCCGAAGTCGGTGCCCCAGAAGGGGATGGTCACCATATACGTCCCCTCCTGCCCCGGATCGGCGCCCAGGTCGGAGAGTTCCCACGCCCCCTCCCAGTCGGCAATGCCGGAGGACGGGGTCCAGTGCCCTGGGTCGTTGGTGGGAGTACGGTGGGCCCATTCGGCCACCGCGTCGTAGAGAGACCGGGGAGTGCCGTCCGGCCCGACCAGGGCAAAACCCCAGTGGCGGCGGGCGTCGGGAGTGCCCATGCCGGGCGCGGGCAGGCTCAGGTCGGGCTGGAGGTGGGAAAGGCACATCGCCCCCACCCAGGGCCACTCCCGCCGGGCCCGCTCCAGCGCGCCGACAGTGTATGCCGCCTGTGTCCCCTCATCCACCGTTCCCCAGATAGAGGGGACGTCCTCCCAATCCGGTGGCAGACTGTTCCAGCCGAAGTGGGAAATCCAGAGGGCCTTCTTGCCGTCCCCATGGGCCTCCATGACCTCCCGGATCAGGACGGCGCGGGAGAAGTTGAGCACTCTCTCATCCACCCGGCGGTCCTCCGGCCCGGTCTCAAACCCGTAGGCCTGCGCGGTGACAATGTCAAAATACGGAGCGGCCCCGGCGATGTAGAGTTCCTCCAGGAAGCGAACCTCGGAGAGGTTCTCCGGCCCCTGCTCCACCGTGGGGGCCAGGCCTGCCAGAAGGATGCGGGCATCGGGGTCGGCGGCGCGGATGGCCAGGGCGGCCTGGCGGAGAAGTTCGGCATACTGGGCCGGGTGAGGCCGGTCGCCCCACCCGTCCTGCAGGTTGGGGTTGTGCCAGACTTGGTAGTACCGGATGCGGTCGCCGTAGCGGGCCGCGACGGCCCCAGCGAAGCGGGCGAAGTCCGCCGGGGCGGGGGGACTCCCAGCCCACTCCGGCGGGCGCTCCAGGACGGCGATCAGTTCCAGGCCGCGCAGGGCCGTCTCCTCTACAATCCGGTCCCAGAGGGCCCAGTCGTGCTGGCGCGGAGCGGGTTCTATCAGCGCCCAGGGGAAGGATTGCCGCACCCAGCGGAAGCCACCTTCGGCGATGAGGTCCAGCGCCTGCTCCAACGGGAGAGACGGCGAGGTGGCGTGGAGCGTCGCGTTGACGCAGAAGAGGGGAACGTCGGCATCGGCGACGGGTTCGGGTAGGCCCGGGGGGATGCCGCGCGTGGCGGCCTGGTGGTCGGCTATCGTGGCCGCGCCGCCCAGGAGGGCCAGAAGAAGCAGAACGGTCAACAGGATAAACGGAACGATAGGTTTCATAAGAGGACGATGTCAATCGGGCTGAAGTAACCGGACCACCTCCGCCAGATCGGTCCGGGAGGTCAGGTCCAGACTCAACGGCGTCACCGCCACCACCCGGTCCACCGCCAGCGCGTAGATGTCGCTATCCGGCTCCAGGTCCCGGATGTCCCACGCGGCCTCATAGTCCATCCGCCCGGGTTGAGAAAGGTCGCTGCGCCGGGGCGGGACCGGACGGAAGTAGGTCTGACGGGACTGGCGGGTCAGCCGCCAGGGGGTTTCGGGAGTGGCGCAGTCGGGGACGTCCACTTTGAGGACGTCCACATCAAAGGGGAGCGCCACCGCTAACATCCGGCGGGCGAAGAATCGGGTGAAATGGGCCGCAATGGTGAAATCCACCTCGTCGGAGAGATTGATGTGGACCTCTTTGGGGGCCTGCCGGGAGACGGCCAGCGCCGGGATGCCGCAGGAGGCGCCCTGAAGCGCCGCGCCGATTGTACCGGAGCAGGTCACATCTGCCCCGGGGTTCTCTCCGTAATTGATCCCCACCACCAGCAGGTCCGGCGGACGGGGGGCCAGTTCCAGCAGCGCGTGCAGCACCACCTGGGCGGGGGAACCATCCACTGCGAACGCCGGTATCCGCTCCCCGTCCACATCCAGCGTTCGGGGCGTAATGGCGCCGGTGGTCTCCCGCGCGAACGAGCGGCCTGCGCCCGACCACTGGCGGGTGGGCGCGACGACCAGCACATCCCCCAATCCCCGGACCACCCGGACCGCGGCCAGCAGCCCGGGCGAATCAATCCCGTCGTCGTTGGTTATCAGAATGAGGGGTCTGTGGTTTATGGTCTGCACTGGCATTTTCAACATTCCGTAGTATAATCCAAAAGAACCCCAGAGGCAAGGGCGTCGCTCCAGAGATATGGATAAAGTCAAAAGGTCTGGCAAAAGTGAGAAAGGTGTTTGCGTCTGCCATCCTGATCATTATTCTGAGCGCCACCGCTATCACCGCGAGAGGGCTGATTTTGCCGATCGTTCCGATGGATGTCGCGCCGACAGCAACGATTGTGGTGCCTCACAACAATCCGCATCCACCGTCCCCTTCCCCATTGCCAACAGCGACGGCGGCGCCGACACCCACTCCAACCCCGACGCCGACTCCGACGCCCACCATGATCCCGCCGTCCCCACCGTCTATTCACCACGAGACGCCGGTCTACGAACTGCCGGTCAGCAACACACTGCCGATCAGTTTGCCCGTCCCCACCCCGATGCCGCTCGTCTCTCTGCCAGCGGGGGTGATGAACATTCTCCTGCTGGGACTGGATACGCAGGAGGGCAACGGCGGGCGGACGGATGTGATGATTGTGGTCACCATCCACCCGGATATTCCAGCGGTGAGTATGCTCTCCATTCCCCGGGACTATTACGCCTGGATTCCTGGGTACGGGTTCGGGAAAATCAACACCGCCATCAACCGGGGGAAGGATTATCCCGGCGGGCGGATGGCACTGGTCAAGGCGACGGTGGAATATAACTTTGGCATCCCCATCCACTACTACGCAATGGTGGACTTTGCGGGCTTTGTCCGCATTGTGGACGCTCTGGGCGGGGTGGACGTGCCGGTGGAGTGCGAGTTCCATGACACCTTCCCCGACCCCGCCAATCCGGAGCAGGGGGTAGATATAGACCTCTACCCAGGCATTCAGCACCTGAACGGTCAGCAGGCGCTATGGTACGTCCGTTCCCGCTGGTCCACCAGCGATTTTGACCGTAGCCGGCGACAGCATCAAGTCCTGCGGGCCCTCTACCGGCAGGCACTGAGCAGAGGAGTGCTAACGCGCATCCCGGACCTCTGGGACGCCCTCCGCCAGACGGTGGAGACCGACCTGGGGCTGAAGGAGATGATTTACCTGGGGTGGCTGGGGACCCGCCTGGACTGGGCAAACGTGAAGAGTCGCTTCATCATCCCACCGTACGTGGAGCGCTGGACGGACCCGAACGGCGCGTATGTGCTCCTACCGGTGCCCGGCGCGCTGGAGCCACTGGTTGCGGAGGCGCTGCAGCCCCCGGCGACCGGGCGGGCGCGCCAATCCCCCTTCCGGGTGGAAGTCTGGGACGGGACGGGCCGGCCGGGGATGGCGGAGGTGGCGGCGGAGCGACTGCGCTGGGAGGGCTTCTTGGTGACGGGCATCACGGCCACAGAACCGGTCTCGCGGACCCGGCTGGTAGATTTCACCACCACCGCCAAGGGCTCTCCTCTGTGGTTGCTCACCCGCCTCTATCACCTGAAGTCGGAGGATGTGGAAAAGCAGCCGGGGGCAGGCAGCGGGGTGGATTTCCGGGTCATTCTGGGGACGAATTACGATTCCTGCATCCGGCCGGGGGCGATTCAGTATGTCCCGACACCCACGCCCACTCCCACGCCCACCCCGACACCCGGGCCTTGACGACAGACGACAGACCACGGACAGCAGACCGCAGCCGTTCATACAGTCATTGCTCATTCGGTCATTGGCCATTATGCGGGATATTCTCTGGACTCCTTGGCGCATGGCCTACCTGCGGGGCGAGCAACCGCTGCCGCAGGAGTGCCTTTTCTGTGTCAAACCTCGCCAGCCGGACGAGGAAGCGCACATCGTCTATCGGGGGCGTCTCTGCTATGTCGTCCTGAACCGCTTCCCCTACAACAACGGCCACCTGATGGTCGTCCCCTACGTCCACGTCCCTTCGCTGGAAGACCTGGACGGGCCGACGCTGGCGGAGTGGATGGCGCTGACGCAGACCAGCCTGCGGGTGCTGCGGGAGGCGTATAACCCGCAAGGATTCAATGTGGGGCTGAACATCGGGACGGCCGCCGGAGCAGGAGTAGCAGACCACGTTCATCTCCACGTCGTCCCCCGCTGGGGCGGAGACACCAACTACATGAGCGTCGTCGGCCAGACCCGCACCATCCCGGAGTGGCTGGAAGACACGTACCGGCGGCTGCGCCCGTTGTTTGAGGTGTATGCGTCCAAAGGCTGATCCGAAGATGGGACGCGGATGGACGCGGATGGACGCGGAGGTTGGTTTCATTATGAATCCGAAG
>DAOTWK010000112.1:0-5382 GCA_034435815.1 Anaerolineae bacterium
CACTTTTTGGAAGTGCCTGGCACATTGGCAGAGATGTGCCAGGCACTTTTTGGAAGTGCCTGGCACATTGGCAAAGATGTGCCAGGCACTTTTGGGAGGTGCCTGGCACATTGCGATCAATCCCTTTGCGCGACGAAGGGGCCCAGCGCGCTGCGGCGGGATTAGCAAGAGATGCAGATGGCGGCGCCGTTGTCCTTACGCCGCCATACGGGTTTCAATGTAGCGGACGGCGTCGCCGACGGTCTTAATCTGCTGGGCTTCCTCGTCGGAGATGGTCCCCCCGAATTCCTCCTCAAATGCCATAACCAGTTCCACCAGGTCCAGCGAGTCGGCGCCCAGGTCTTCGCGGAAGCGGGCGTCCATTGTGACCTTTTCCGGCTCCACGCCCAGCAGGTCCACGATGATGTTGACGATGCGTTCATAGATGCTCATGGGTGCCTCCTTCGGGTAGATCGTGGATATTGTAGTGCAGGCGGCTGATTTGTCAACTGACCTTTGTTGACAAACCCCTTTCCTGCTGGTATGATGCTACTACAGTAAAACACCACAGGAGTTGAATCGTTGCGAGAGGATCATCCCCGACGCAAGGCCGACCATATCCGTATCAGCCTGGAGGAGGACGTCTCCTTTGAGATGATGACGGCGGGCTTTGAACGCTACCGGTTTGTCCACTGCGCTCTGCCCGAAATTTCGCTGGCGGCGGTGGACACGACGGTCCATTTTCTGGGGAGACGATTGCAGGCCCCCCTGCTGATTTCCTCTATGACCGGCGGGACATCCCAGGGGCGGGAGATCAACCGCCGCCTGGCCTGCGCGGCCCAGGACGCGGGGATCGGGATGGGATTGGGTTCCCTGCGGGCCGCGCTGGAGGAGCCGACGCTGGCGGAGACATACCGAGTGCGGGACGTGGCCCCGGATATTCTCCTCCTGGCCAATCTGGGCGCAGTGCAGTTGAACTACGGCTACACCGTTGATCACTGCCGCCGGGCGGTGGAGATGGTGGAAGCCGATGGTCTGATCCTCCACCTGAACCCCCTCCAGGAAGCCCTCCAGCCCGAGGGGCAGACCGATTTCTCCGACCTCCTGCGCAAGATAGAGGCCGTCTGTCGGGCGCTGGAAGTACCCGTTGTGGTCAAAGAAGTGGGTTGGGGACTTTCTGCCGAGGTGGCCCGCCGTTTGGCCGATGCAGGGGTGGCGGCGCTGGACGTGGCGGGAGCGGGTGGCACTTCATGGAGTCAGGTAGAGATGTACCGGGCCCAGAACGGCCTCCAGCGGGCCGTCGCCACCGCCTTCCGGGATTGGGGTATCCCGACCGCTGAGGCCGTGCGGGAGGCCCGACGCGCAGTCCCTCATCTCCCGCTCATTGCCAGCGGGGGTATCCGGGACGGTATCCAGGTTGCCAAGGCCATTGCCCTGGGGGCCACGGTGTGCGGGATTGCCCGCCCGTTTCTGGTGGCAGCGGCGGAATCGGACCAGGCTGTGGCGGAGGTGACGAAGGTCGTCATCACCCAACTGCGCGTGGCGATGTTTGCCGTCGGCGCGCCGGACCTTTCGGCGCTGGCCCGCGCGCCGCTGGTTAGCGCAGGATAAATCTTGGGCTACTTTTTGCGGGGGATGCGGGCCAGGACCCGCAACCCCAACGCTTCCAGTTCCGCCTCCTCCCGGACCGTCGGGTCCAGATAGTGCCACAAGAGCGCCAGTCCCACTCCCACGCCCAGCGCCAGCGCCAGCCGGATCGCCGGGCCCAGCAGTTGCGCCCGCAAGGATGGGGGCAGCGGCGCCGGCACAGGCTCATCCAGCAGACGGGCTGCCGGTCCCGCCTCCTTGGGCCAGGGAATCTGCGGGAAGTAGGCGGTGCCGTTCTCCGTTACCTCTGCCGCCACCGCCCGCGCTACTTCCACCCCCTGCGAGGAGTCCGGCCAGGTCAGGTACACCACCATAATGGACTGCGCGTTGTCGGTGACGATGGCGCCCTGGATGGCCGCGGGGTCGGCGGAAATGCCCTTCTCCGCCAGCCGCTCGGCGACCGCTTTGGCAAAGGCCCGGGTGCGGGCAACATCCGCCAGCCCGTTGGCGATGTACTCCGAGGTCAGCCAGGAGTAATAGCGGTCGTAGTCCACACTCAGGCCGGCGGGGACGGTCCCGGCGGCGAAGCGCATCACTACCTGGTAGAAAGTCGGCGGGGGCCGGTAGGTGAGGACCAAGTGGGCCAGCACGACCAGCACCGGTGCCGCCACCAGCCACCAGCGCCGCCAGAGCACCCTCAGAAACATCCGCAGTTCCAAGTCTCCTCCCTTTTTTTCACCACGAAGACACAAAGACACGAAGAATTGTTTGTTTTTAATTGTTCATAATCTTTGTGACTTCGTGTCTTGGTGGTTTTCCACTATAAGGCGGATTTGCTCCTCAAACACCCTGCGGTCAAACCGCGCCGCGTTGCAGACACAGTCCTGCGGGTCCACGGACTCCGGGTCAAAGGCGCGGACGGCCTCTGCCAGTGCTTCCGGCGTCGGTTCGTGGAAGAAGGCGCCTGTCCGGCCCGGAATGACGGTATCCAGCGCGCCGCCTGCGCCGAAGGCGATGACGGGCCGCCCGGCGGCCTGGGCCTGCACCGGCGCGATGCCGAAATCCTCCACGCCGGGGAGAACGTAGGCCCGGCAGCGGGCGAAGAGGTCAGGCAGGGCAGAGTCGGGCACGCGCCCCAGGAAGGTCACCGTCGGCCCAGCTATGGCCTCCAGCCGGGGCCGGTCCCGCCCGTCCCCTGCAATCACCAGCGGCAGGCCGAGGCGGCTGAACGCCTCCACCGCCAGGTCAATCCGGCGGTACGGGACCAGCCGGGAGACGATGAGGTAGTACTCATCGTGGGCCGGCGCAGGGCGGAAGCGGTCGGTCTCCACCGGCGGGTAGATGATGACGGACTCCCGGCCATAGAAGCGACGGATGCGGGCCTGGACCTCGCGGGAGATGGCGATGAACCGGGTGACCCGCTGGGCGGCCCGCCAGTCCCACCGGCGAAGCAGCGCGATGAGGGGCCGCAGGGCCCGCCGTAGCGCCCCCGGGATGGCCTCCCGCGCCGCGTACCCCTCAAAGTCCCAGACGAAGCGCGTCGGCGTCAGGCAGTAGCAGATGTGAACTGCCCGGCCCGTCCGCACCCCGTGGCAGAAGCCGGATTTGTTGCTCAGGACGACGTCGTAGCCGGAAAGGTCCAGCCCGGAGAAGGCCAGCGGGTAGAAGGGCAGGTAGGGCTGATGGTGGCGGTAGATTCCGGGCAGGCGGTCCATCCACGTGGTGCGGATGTCCCAGGATCGGTAAGCCTCCGGCATCCCGTCCCGCCAGTAGATAGATGTGTAGACGGGGGCCTCGGGGAACATCGCCACCAACGTCTCCAGGACGTCCTCGGCGCCCCCGCGCTGATTGAGCCAGTCGTGAACCAGAGCCAGGCGCATAATGGCGAAATGACCAATGACAGAATGACGAAATGGATGCTCTGCGTTCTTTGCGCTCGCCGCAGTTCGGTTTCACGGCCCCGGGCGCAGGGCCTGCTCCACGATGGATTGGCCCTGAGGCCCCACGGTCCACTGCAAAAAGTCCCTCAGCACGCCAGTGGGCTCCGCCCGCGCGGCCCAGCGGCAGGTGTAGAAGAGGGGATAGTCGGCAGTCGGCGCGGGGGCCCGTCCCTCCAGCGCCAGCACGCGAACTTCACGGGTCACCCGACTGAGGGGGACGTAACCGATGGCGCCGGGGGTCTGGGCCACCAGGTTCAACACCCCCCCATCGTCCACGACCACCCGCGCGGTCAGCGTGAGGTCCCAGTTGCCCAAAATCGCCGCCTTCATCAGCGATTGGGTGCCGGCCCCCTCCTCCCGGCTGACGACCTGGACCGGCGTCCCGTCGGGCCATTCGCCGATACGCCCCCGCAGAACCTCCCGCAATTCGGTCAGGGTCAGACTCTCCACCGGCACGGCAGGATAGACGATGACTGCCAGAGCGTCTTCGGCGAGGGGGTGGGTCCACAACGGGCCTTCCCCTTCAGCCCAGATGAGGACGGCGGCGTCGGCCGCGCCGGCCTGTAACCGCTCCCGGACCAGCGCATCATTGAAGGTGTTGCTCTCTATGGCTACCCACGGCTTCTGGCGGTGGTACGTCAGGGCCAGCGCCTGGACCGGCCGGAAGCAGGCGTCCGAGACGACCAGGCGCAGGGTGACCGGTTCCGGGGTGACCGTCAGTGGTTGCGGCGCGCAGGCGACCAGCCCCAGGAGCAGCAGGACCAGAATCAGGCGGCGCAGCGATTCGGTTCTTTTCACCGCAAAGGTTTTTATAGATTCTTTTTGGGTTCTTTGCGGTGGATAAAAAGCGCTTCTGCTGTCGGGCATTGCCAGGTAGCTGACTTTGCGTGAGCCAGGACGCTCTTACCCCCGCAGGGCGGCGACGGTCAGGCCCAGGATGCCCAGCAGGACGCAGTAGAGGGCGAAGGGGTAGAGGGGCCGCCGCCGAACGTAGCGGAGCAGGAAGTGGATGCTGAGGCCGCCGGAGATCAGCGCGGCCAGGAAGCCGACAATGAGGGTAGATGCCTCTCCAGCCCAGCCGCCGGACTGGAACAATTGGATCATCTGCATCGCTCCCGCGCCCAGGATGATGGGGGTGGAAAGCAGGAAACTGAAGCGGGCGGCCGCCTCCCGCTCCAACCCCCGGCCCAGCCCGGCGGCGATGGTGGCGCCGGAGCGGGAGACGCCGGGGAGAATGGCGACCGCCTGCGCCAGCCCCACCGTCAGCGCATCCAGCCAGGAGAGGGCGGAGAGGGAGCGAGGCGCATCGTCTGGGGCAACGGAGCGCCGCGCCCAGGCCGATTCTGCCAGCGTCAGGATGGCGGCAGTAAGCAGAAGAAATCCGGCGGCCGCTGCCGGTCGGGCAAACATCCCCTCAAAGAAATCCTCCAGGAGAGCCCCCGCCAGGACGCCTGGGACGGTGGCGACGACAAGAAGGAGCACCAGGCGGGCATAGGGGTCGTTCAGAGAACGGGTGCGGAGCCCATGCCAGGCCCCCCGCAGTAGACTCAACCAATCCCGCCAGAAGTAGGCGATGACGGCGACGGTCGTCCCCCAGTGGACCAGGGTGTCAAAGGCAAGGCCAGGGATGGACCAACCCAAAAGCCATGGGACCAGTACCAGGTGCCCGGAACTGCTGACGGGCAGGAATTCGGTGGCCCCCTGCAGGATGCCCAGGAAGAGCGCGCGGAAGTCCATTTTTCTATATTCTCCCAGTTCTATGGGCGATCTTGCTCGCCGGAAGCCAGAATCGCGAGAAACTCCGACAGGCTGACAATCTGGATGCCGTATTCCTGCCGCATCCGGATTTTCAGTTCGGAATCATCCTTGAGATCGT
>DAOTWK010000113.1:0-4185 GCA_034435815.1 Anaerolineae bacterium
TGGCTGCCATCGGAAATCATAGAGCCCCAACTGGGGGTCGGCGGGTTGACACCCAGGCCGATGAAACTCAAGAATGCCTCGGTGGTGATGTAGCCGGGAATGGCCAGCGTGACCGTGATGACCAGGGGGCCCAGAATGTTGGGCATGATGTGGCGGAAGATGATGCGCAGGTGGCTGGCACCCACTGCGCGCGCAGCCAGCACGAAATCCTGCTCCCGGATAGAGAGGACCTGCCCCCGGGCCAGCCGAGCCGTGCCCATCCAGGCCGTCAGACCGATGCCAACGAAGATGAAGAGCATCCCACCAAAGCGCTCATCAATCTTGTTCATCGTATAGGCAAACGTCCCGGGCTCGCTCTGGGCAAAGGTGGACCGGAAGAACGCCATCATCAGGATGATGAGCAGCAGGCTGGGGAAGGCGTACATCAGGTCCACGAAGCGCATCATAATGTTGTCCACCCACTTACTGAAGTAGCCCGAGACCAAGCCATAGATCGTCCCCACCAGCAAGGCAATGACGGGCCCCACGAAAGCGACAGAAAGGGAAATCTGAGTGCCATAGATCAGGCGGCTCAGCATATCCCGCCCCACGTAATCCGCTCCCAGCAGAAACTTATCCGAGATGACCGCGTAGGGTTTCATCATCGGGAAAATGTTCAGCATCCAGGCGGGAACCGAGTTGGCCGCGGGGCGGTCCTGCACATCGTATGGGTACGGTGCGATGTATTTGGCGAAGATGGCGGTCAGTGTCAAAAGAATGACCAGAGTGCCTCCCAGAATCGCGGCCTTGTTGCGGGTCAGCCGATACAGAGCATCGGCCCAGAGGCTGGCCGTCTTACGTCGCTGAGGGAGGGCGGTCCGCAATGCCCCTACACGACTGGATTCTGCCATGCCCATTCTCCTCCTACTCGTACCGGATGCGCGGGTCCAACCAGGCGTACGTAATATCCACCATCAGATTCGCCAGAACCAGGAAAATCGCGTACAGCAGGATGGTGCCCATAATGACCGGGTAGTCCCGGTTAGTGACGCTGGTGACAAAATACTTGCCCAGCCCGGGGATACCGAAAATCTGCTCGGTGACAAAAGTGCCGGTCACCACCGCGGCGAACATTGGGCCCAGTACCGTCACAACGGGGATGAGGGAGTTGCGCAGAGCATGCCGCAGGACGACCATCCGTTCCGGCAGACCTTTGGCCCGGGCTGTGCGGATGTAATCTTCCCGAATGACCTGAAGCAGGCTGGCGCGGGTCAGGCGGGCGATGATGGCGGATTGCCCCAGACCCAGCGCGAAGGCCGGCATCAGGACGTAGCGCCAGAAGTTCCAGGAAAGGTCTTTGGGGATAAAGAACAGGATATACGGTGGCTTGGCGCCCCACCCCGTGGGGGGAAGCCACTTGAGCGTCACGCCGAAAATCCAGACCAGGATCGGGCCCATTGCGATGACGGGCACCGAGACACCAAAGATAGCGACGCTCATGCCGAGGTAGTCCCAGATGGTGTTCTGCTTCAGGCCCGCGATGATACCCATTGGGATGCCGATGAGAACGGCGATGGTGAGGGCGGCGACACCCAACTGGAAGGAGACCGGAAGTTGTTCCCGAACGATGTCGTTGACCGTCCGGCTGCGGGAACTGTAGGAGGGGCCCAGGTTGACCCAGCGCAGGTGATAATCATCCCACAACTTGATGTCAAACAAGGATTCCTCCAGCAGCGACTTTGGCTCCCCTTTGGCAATGCGCGGAACCAACACGTCGTACAAATACCGCAGATACTGTTTCCATGCAGGCTCGTCCAGGTGGTATTTGGCTTCCAGGTTGCGGAGGATCTCTTCCGGCAGGTTTTTCTCCCGGTCAAAGGGGCCACCCGGCACCGCTCGCTGCAGGATAAAGGTTACCAGCGAGAGAACCAACAGCACCAACAGCGTCCACAAAAAACGACGGGCGATGTACCGACCCATTCAGAACCTCCAGATGAGGGATGGGCAGGGCCCCTTGTGGGGCCCTGCCCATCGGAGCCATCCGCATCCGCTACGGTTGGATGCTCCACTTCTCAAACATCTCGTGGCCGTGCTGGGAGAAGGTGCGGTTCACGTACGGCTTGGTGCAGGTGACGCGGGTGTACCAGTAGATAGGGGCGATGGCCGCGTCCTCCCAGACCAGAATCTGCTCGGCCTGGGCGTAGAGGTCCGTCCGTTTAACCGGGTCCATCTCTCGCGCCGCCTTGACGACCAGTTCCTCAAAGGTGGAGTTCTCCCAGTTGATGCCGCCACCCTCCGCCGGATTGCTGGAGCCGCCCTTGGCGAAGACCTCGCGGGTCCAGTTATTGGCATCGGGGTAATCCATGCACCAACCCAGCCGCCAGACTTGCGGAGCGTCCGCAGTGCGGATGGTCTTCAGGTAGACCTTCCACTCCTGGTTGGTGACGGTCACCTGGATGCCCAGCACCTCCTTCCACATCGCCGAGATGGCTTCAGCGATCTTCCGGTGCGCCTCGGACGTGTTGAACATAAGGATAATCTCGGGGATCTGGCTCACGTCCGTGTAGCCCATCTCGTCCATGTAGGCCTTCAGTTCCGCCTTGGCCTTCTCCGGGTCGTACTTGACGCCCAGGTCGGGGTACTTCTCCGGGGTCGGGCATCCGGCCATACCGGGGCGGCAGAACCACTGGGCCGGCTGCTGACCGCCCTTCAGGACGTTGTCACTCAGGCCCTGGCGGTCAATGGCCAACGAGAGCGCGCGGCGCAGATGGACATTATCCACCGGCGGCTTCTTGGTGTTGAAGCCATAGTAGTACGTGCAGGCCATCGGCCCGATCACCAGTTCTTTGGAGAGAACCGGATCTGCCTTCACCCGGTCCATGTCCGGCAGGGGGACGCCCGCCACATCCAGGTTGCCCGCCTCGTACTCGGCGAAGGCCGGGGACGCATCCAGCATCGTGAACTTGATCTCCTCGATGCTGGCCTGCGGGGAACTCTCAATGCCGGGCCAGAAGGGGTTCTTGACGATAGTGATGTAAGCGTCGTGCACCCACTCCTTCAGCGCGTAGGGGCCGTAGGACTGGTTGAAGCCGGTCTCGGTCCAGCGGTCGCCCCGCTCTTCAATGAGCCACTTCGGCATAGCATGGGCCACCCACATCCCGATGATGTTCAGGTTGTAAGCCGCTGGCTCGTTGAAGGTGACCTGGAGGGTGTAGTCGTCCAGCGCCTTGGCGCCCACGCCATCAAACAGCGCCTGCTTCTCCTCGTCACTCAACGCGCTCAGGTCCGCCTTGTTCAGTTCACCACAGCCCTTCACGGCGAAAGCCAGAACGTAGGCGTAGTCCGAGGCGGTCTCAGGGTTGCAGGTCCGCTTGATGCCGTATTCAAAGTCGTGGGCAGTCACCATGCGGGGGTTGCCCTCGTCGTCCAGAACCTGCTCCACCGCCGAGCCGTTCCAGCGCACCCAAGGGATGCCTTGGCGCAGTTTGAAGGTGTAGACCGTCCCGTCCTCAGAGATGTCCCAACTCTCGGCCATGCCCGGCCGAATCTCCAGGGTGACCTCGTCCAGGCGGGTGAGACCGACGGTGAGCATATCAATCACCTGGACGGAGGACGTGTCGGTCGCCAGGGCCGGGTCCAGCGTCGGGACATCACCGGGGCCCAGGTTGACGCGCAGGATGTTGGGGCGGCCCACCGGCGCCGGGGTCGCTGTCACCACGATCTCCTTGGCCTCGCCGGGGACGGTCACCACCACTGTCTTCACTTCCTGTGGTCTACAGGAGGTGACCAGCAGCGCGGCCAACACGGCCACAATGGCCACAATAGACCACTTCTTATTAGACATCTTCCTCCTCCTTTAAGTTAACTAATGTTTGAGTGGGATTGAAAGTTGATCCGAACCAGGAAGCATTTCCTCGCCTCACCGATAGGCATCACCTCCTTTGAAAGAGTTAGAGGATGCGGGAATCCACAAAACCTACACCCGATAGCAGGCCACCCAGTGGCCCGGCTTGACCTCCCGGTACTCTGGGTCGGCCTCGTAGCAGACGTCCATCGCTACCGGACAGCGGGTGTTGAAGTTGCAGCCCTTCGGCGGGTTGGCCGGGCTGGGGATTTCGCCCTTCAGGATGATCCGCTGCCGCTTCTCCTCAATCTCCGGGTCCGGCACCGGCACCGCGCTCATCAGCGCCTGGGTGTAGGGATGGA
>DAOTWK010000114.1:0-2609 GCA_034435815.1 Anaerolineae bacterium
CGCTCAAAATCGGCGATCCCCGCACAGGAGCGAAGCAGAGTGGCTTCTCCATTCAAGATTCTCGTACTGCATGGGCCCAACCTCAACCTGCTGGGCCGCCGCGAGCCGGAGGTCTATGGCCGCGTGACGCTGGACGAGATCAACGCCGCGCTGCAGGAGGCTGCCACCGCGCGCGGGGCGGAATTGCGCATCCTGCAATCCAACCACGAGGGCGCGCTGATTGACGCCATCCACGAGGCGTCGGATTGGGCCGACGGCATCCTGATCAACCCCGGTGGGTATACCCACACCAGCGTCGCGCTGCGCGACGCGATTGCCGGGGCGGGCCTGCCCACCGTAGAAGTACACCTTTCAAACATCTACGCTCGCGAAGCGTTTCGCCACAGATCGCTCATCGCGCCGGTATGCGCGGGGCAGGTGTGCGGGTTTGGGTGGCGGAGTTACCTGCTGGGGCTGACGGCGTTATTGGATTACTTGGCGAACAAAGCCCAATCCTGTCAATCTGAGCAATTTGCGGCATAACTTGGGCCATCTTTGGTAACTCGCCACGCCGCCCAGCAAGTCAACCGTTTGGTCAGCGCGACGGTCGCTGATCCGGCTTATAACGGTCTACAGGACGGGCTTTTTAGCCCGTTGTACGGGTGACGGCCCGGAAAGACCGTCCCACTAAAGCCTGCAGATTGAGAGGGGTTTATGAAAATCGGCGTCTATATCTGCCACTGTGGAGCCAATATCGCCGGGGTGGTGGATGTGGCAGAGGTGGCCCGCTGGGCCGCCTCTCTGCCCGACGTCGCCATCGCCCGGGACTACCGCTTCATGTGCTCCAGCCTGGGCCAGGAACTGATCCGGAAGGACATCCAGGAACTGGGCCTGGACCGGGTGGTGGTGGCCGCCTGTACTCCTCGGATGCACGAACCCACCTTCCAGCGGGCCCTCGCTGGGGCCGGCCTCAACCCTTACTACTTTGAGATGGCCAACATCCGGGAGCAGTGCTCCTGGGTCCATGATGACGCCGCCGTCGCCACGGAGAAGGCCAAGGCCCTGGTGGAGGCCGCCGTTATGCGGGTGCGCTACCACCAACCCCTCTTTGCCTCCCGGGTCCGCATCAACCCTGCTACCCTCGTCGTCGGTGGGGGCATCGCGGGCATCCAGGCCGCCCTGGACCTGGCCAATGCCGGATACCCGGTCTATCTGGTGGAGCGGGAGCCCTCCATCGGCGGGCGGATGGCCCAACTGGATGAGACCTTCCCCACGCTGGACTGCAGTGCCTGAATTCTCGGGCCCAAGATGATGGATGCCGGTCGGCATCCCAATATCACCCTCCTGACCTATAGCGAAGTGGAAGCGGTCTCCGGCTATGTGGGCAACTTCACCGTCCGCATCCGCAAGCGGGCCCGGTCGGTAGACGAGGAGAAGTGCACCGGATGCGGCGCGTGCCAGGAGAAGTGCCCGACCCAGGTGGTGGATACCGCCTATGAGGCCGGCCTGGGCTACCGGAAGGCGGTCTATCGGCCCTTCGCCCAGGCCGTCCCCGCCGTTCCCGTCATTGACCGGGTCAACTGTCTGTGGTTCACCAAAGGGCGCTGCCGCCTCTGCGAGAAAGTCTGCCCCACCAGCGCGATTGACTACAACCAGCAGGATACCATCCTGGAAGTCCAGGTGGGCAACATCATCCTGGCGACGGGCTACGACCCCTTTGACGCCCGACGCATCCCGCAATTCGGCTACGGGCGCTTCCCGAACGTCTTCACCGCGATGGAGATAGAGCGGATGCTCAGCGGTGCCGGACCCACCGGCGGGCGCGTCGTCCTGCGGGACGGCGAGACGGTCCCTCGCCGGGTCGGCATCATCCACTGCGTCGGGAGCCGGGACCGGAACTACCGGGAGTACTGTTCCCGTGTCTGCTGTATGTACAGCCTGAAACTGGCCCACCTCATCCACCACAAGAGCGGCGCCGAGGTCTACAACTTCTACATTGACATCCGCGCGCCGGGCAAGATGTACGAGGAATTCTACCACCGGATGCTGGACGAGGGCATCCGCTTCGTCCGGGGCAAAGTGGCCCAGGTGACGGATGCCGTTCGCGGACCCGAAGAGGAGGGACGGCTGGTCGTCCAGTACGAGGACACCCTCATCGGTCAGCAGCGGCGCCTGGCGGTGGACATGGTGGTCCTTTCGGTGGGACTGGAGCCCCGGCACGACAGTCGGGAGGTCGCCCGCATCTTTGGCATCAGCACCGACGCCGATGGCTGGTTCCGGGAGAAGCATCCCAAACTGGACCCGGTGGCAACGATGACCGAGGGCGTCTTCATCGCCGGATGCTGCCAGGGCCCCCGCGACATCCCCGACTCGGTCGCCCAGGCCTCGGCGGCGGCGGCGAAGGTCCTCTCCCTCATCGGACAGGGAGAGGTGGAGATTCAGCCCTCGGTGGCCGTCGTGGATGAACTGATGTGCACCGGTTGCACCCAGTGCATCCAGACCTGCCCGTACACGGCGATAGAGTATCTGCCCGATAAACGGGTGGCGCACGTCATTGAAGCCCTCTGTAAAGGGTGCGGCACCTGCACCGGGACCTGCCCGTCCAAGGCCATCTCCCTCCGCCACTTCAC
>DAOTWK010000115.1:0-4172 GCA_034435815.1 Anaerolineae bacterium
GTGAAACCGGGCCACTGGGTGGCCTGTTATCGGGTGTAACGGGATATGCTGAGCCGCCTGGTCTATGGCACTCAGATTTCCCTTTCCGTCGCTTTCGTGAGGCCCATCATTGCCTTGCCGGTGGGGACGATTTATGGCTCGGTCTCGGGCCACTTCAGTAAATGGGTGGACAATCCTGAGTTTCATCGGCCTGGGTGTCAACCCGCCGACCCCCAGTTGGGGCTCTATGATTTCCGATGGCAGCCAGGCCATCCGCACCTACCCGCCGCAGGCCCTCCTCCCGGCGCTGGCTCTCTCCATCACGATGTTCGCCTTCAACTTCCTGGGAGACGGTCTGCGGGACGCGCTGGACCCGCGTCTGCGGGGGACGCAGTAGCCAACGCGCTGGCGACAAGGGGGGCGGTCTGCAGGACAGGCCGTCCCCTTTTCTTTATCATAACGCAAGATGAATCTTGCGCTCCATTCAGGAGTCCAGATGTCTTCCGTCCAATCCTTCGCTGAACGGCTCATCGCCAACGTGGAGCGGGTGATTGTCGGCAAGCGGGAGGCCGTAGAGTTGACCGTCATCGGCCTTCTCTGCCAAGGGCACCTGCTCATTGAGGATGTCCCCGGTACCGGCAAGACGATGCTGGCCCGGAGCATCGCCCGTTCCCTGGGTTGCTCTTTCAGCCGCATCCAGTTCACCCCGGATATGCTTCCCAGCGACGTCACCGGCGTCTCCATCTACAATCAGGCTACCCGTCAGTTTGAGTTCCGCCCCGGCCCCATTATGGCCCAGATCGTCCTGGCAGACGAGATCAACCGGGCCACGCCCAAGACCCAGGCTGCGCTCCTGGAAGCTATGGAGGAGCGGCAGATCACCGTGGACGGCGTCACCCGCCCCCTGCCCCGCCCCTTCATGGTGCTGGCGACCCAAAACCCTATTGAGTACGAGGGGACCTTCCCCCTGCCGGAGGCGCAACTGGATCGTTTCCTCCTGCGCATCCGTCTGGGCTACCCGGCTGTAGAGGACGAAATCCGCATCCTGGAACGCCAGCAATACCGCCACCCGATAGAGGAACTGGAGATGGTGGCCTCGGTGGAGGAGTTACTGGAGGCTCAAGAGGCCATCCGGGCCGTCTATGTAGCGCCAGCGGTGAAGCGGTACATCGTGGAACTGACCCGCCGCACCCGCGAATATCCCGACATCTACCTGGGGGCCAGCCCGCGTGGGAGCCTCACCCTCTACCGGACTGGGCAGGCCCGGGCGGCCATCTACGGGCGGGATTTCGTCCTCCCGGACGACGTGAAGGCACTGGCCCTTCCGGCCCTGGGCCACCGGGTCATTGTCGGCCCCACGGCCCGGATGCGGGACGTGACCGCCGAGGAGATGGTGGAGGGAATTCTCCGCCAGGTTCCTGTCCCCGGCGGCGACGTCCTGCCGACTACCGGCTAACGGCTGTGACTTCCTTTTTCTGGCTCATCTTAGGACTCTTTGCGGCCAGCACGATCGCCCTGGCCCTGACCGGCAACCCTCTCTACGCCCACCTGACTTATCTCTGGGCGCTCATCCTGCTGGTTAGCCGCATCTGGTCAACGGTGGCGCTGCGCGGGGTGGAGGTGCGCCGTCAGGCCCGCACCCTGCGCGCCCAGATGGGCCAAGTCTTTGAGGAACGGTTTGAGGTCGTTAACCCAGGCCGCTGGACCCGATTGTGGCTGGAGGTGCGCGACCGCTCCCCTCTCCCTCACTCCCGGGGCTCCCGGGTGCTTTCTATGATTGGCCCCCGCCAGCGGTACCGCTATCTGGCCCGCACCCGTCTGACCTCTCGGGGCGTCTTCCCTCTGGGGCCCACCGAAGTCCGCTCCGGCGATCCCTTCGGCCTCTTCCCGGTCCGGCGGGAGTTTCCCTCCACGGCCACCCTGGTCGTCTACCCGATGACGGTGGAGGTGCGCGCGTTTCCCTCCCCGTTGGGCCCTCTTCCGGGCGGGGAAGCGCTCCGCCGCCGCACCCATCAGATCACCCCCAACGCCGCCGGAGTGCGGGAATACGCCCCCGGCGACCCTCTGAACCGCATCCACTGGCCCAGTACAGCCCGCCGGGACCGGCTCATCGTCAAAGAGTTTGAACTGGACCCCCTGGCAGAGGTCTGGATTTTCGTGGACGCCGAGCGCGCTGTCCACCACGCTCTCCCCTCCGCCCCGACCGCTCCGGCAGATGAACTGCTCTGGCAACCCTTCAGCCCCATCGCCCTGCCACCCTCCACGGAGGAGTATGCGGTAACGGTGGCTGCCTCGGTAGGGCGGTACTTCCTGCGCCGGGGGCGGGCGGTGGGGCTGGTCTGCCAGGGGGCCGGGCTCACCGTCCTCCCTCCGGACCGGGGCGGGCGACAACTACGGAAGATGCTGGAGGCGCTAGCCCTGGTCCGGGCCGACGGCGGCCTTCCCTTTTCGGCACTCCTGGGCGTCCAGGCCCGCCACCTCCCGCGCGGGAGCACCGTTGTCCTGATTACCCCCTCTACCCGGCGGGAGGTGGCAGTGGCGGCGGACCAGTTGGTCCGTCGGGGGCTGCGCCCGGTGGCAGTACTGCTGGACGCCGCCACCTTCGGCGGCCCACCCGGGACGGAGGAACTGGCGGCGGCGCTGCGGGCACTACGGGTGCCCGTCCTGCAAGTGGCCTGCGGCACGGACCTGACGGCGGCCCTGAGCAAAAAATAACGTGCCAGGCACTTCTCAAAGTGCCTGGCACGTTTATGCTGGAGCAGACGGCAGTTACACTTCCATCACCGCCGCCAGTTTCCAGAGTTCCAGATTGATCTCTTTGCAGAACGCCACCGCTTCCTCCAGCGGCGTGGTGACAGCCCGATTATGGCACCATCCCACCATCACGCCGCGCTCTCCCCGGATCAGCGCTTCGGCAGCGGCCGCGCCCAGCCGGGTCGCCAGCAGCCGGTCAAAAGCCGACGGCCGCCCGCCTCGCTGGATGTGCCCCAGAACGGTCAGGCGAATCTCAAACCCCAGTTCTTCCCGGCGGCTGTTCAGATAGTCCACCAGGGCCCGGGTGCCCGGCTTCCACCCTTCGGCGACGATGATGATGCAATGCGCCTTCCCTCGCACGTACGTGTCGCCGATGACCCGCGCCACCTCCCCCATCGTGGTCTCCACCTCCGGGATCAGCACCAGTTCGGCTCCGCCGGCCACGCCGCTAGCGAGGGCCAGGTAGCCACAGTTGCGCCCCATCGTCTCAATCAAAAAGGCCCGGTTGTGGGAGGAGGCGGTATCTTTGATGCGGTCTATGGCGTCCAGGATGGTATTCAGCGCGGTGTCCACGCCGATGGCGATGTCGGTGCCGTTGACGTCGTTATCTATGGTGGCGGGGACGCCGACGACGGGGAAGCCCATACGGTGCAGTTCCAGCGCGCCGGTGAGGGAACCGTTGCCGCCGATGACCACCAGGCCGTCTATGTCCAGCCGGTTGAGGGTGCGCAGCGCTTCCCGGCGCCCCTTCTCCGTCTGGAATTCCGGGCAGCGGGCAGTGCCCAGGAAGGTGCCGCCGTAGCCCATAACTCCCCCGACTGCCCGCCGGTCCAGTTCTACCACCTCGCCGTTGATCAGGCCCAGGTACCCCCGTCGGACTCCGATCACTTCTGCCCCCAGATGGATGGCCATCCGGGTCACGGCGCGGATGCAGGGGTTCAACCCTGGCCCATCGCCGCCGCTGGTCAGCACCGCGATGCGCTTCACCTTTACCTCCTGTACCTCTTGGCCTCTCACGATAGGCGATCTGCGATACGCGATTAATACAAGAACATCGGCTTCCCGTGGACGTGCATCACTTTAGGCCGGTATTCATCCACATCGTAGAGCGCCCGCACATCCACATGTTTGGTCCCCAGCGTCGGCGATGCGGCGTCCACATCGGTGTACCGCCCTTCCCGCAGAGCCACCATCCGGCCGAACTTCTTCTCCTGGATCAGGTCCATCGCGGTATTGGCGAAGTTGACGGCGACCATGATGTCCAGCGCGTCTGGCTCGCCAGAGCGCATCAGGTAGGCCAGTTCCTGGCACATGGTCCCCTCGCCGGTAATCTGCTCCAGCCGCTTAGCGGTCACGGCGCCGATGCCGCCCAGTTTTTTGTGGCCATAGGGATCCGGGACGCCGGACTGGATGACGTCTTTCCCGATCTCGCGAGCGCC
>DAOTWK010000116.1:0-9948 GCA_034435815.1 Anaerolineae bacterium
ACTGTCCCCTGGGCCGATTCCCAACTTCTCTACCACGCCCTTCCCCGCATCGGACGGGAAGGGCTGAATCTCCTCTCCCCCGCCTCTCCCTACGTCTGTATTGGCTACTTCCAGGATGTGGAGCAGGAAGTGGACTTGGACTACTGCCGGGAGCACGGCATCCCGATCTTCCGGCGGGAGGTGGGTGGAGGAGCTGTCTATCTGGACGGTGAACAACTCTTCTACCAATTAATTATCCGCAAGGATAACCCGCTGGTCCCGAGGGACAAGGCGGCGTTCTACCAGAAGTTCCTCCAGGCCCCCATCGCCGCCTACCGGGCTCTGGGTATCCCTGCCGAGTACAAGCCGGTCAACGACATCATTGCCAACGGCCGCAAGATTTCTGGCAACGGCGTGGCGGAGATTGGCGACTATATCGTCTTCGTTGGCAACCTGATTGTGGACTTTGATTACGAGAGGATGGTGCTGGTGCTGCGGGTGCCCGACGAGAAGTTCCGGGACAAGGTCTACAAGACCCTGCATGATAACCTTTCCACTATCCGGCGAGAACTGGGTACGGCGCCGCCGCGCGAGGAACTCTGGGATCTGCTGGCGGAGAAGTTTATGGAGATTCTGGGCCCGCTGGAGGTGGAGACGATGGTGGACGCCGAATGGCGGGCCGAGACGGACCGCCTGGCCCAGCGGATGCTCACCGATGAATGGCTCTATCGCCGGGGCCGGCCGCAGATTGGCCGCGAGGTCACTATCCGCGCCGGCGTGCAGGTCTGGCAGAAGGCCTATAAGGCACCCGGTGGCCTCATCCGGGCTATCGCGGAGGTCCGCGAGGGCGTCATCGCCGATATCTCCCTCTCTGGCGACTTCTTCTTCTACCCCGCCGACCGGCTGGCCGACCTGGAGCGGGCGCTGGTGGGCGTGCGGGTGGAGGAGGTAGAGAACGTCGTCGCCCACTTCTACGCTGAATACGACGTGGAGAGCCCCGGCGTGACGCCTGCCGACTTCGCCACTGTCCTGCGCGGTTAAATTCACCGCAGAGAATGCAGAGCGTGCAGAGATTTTATCAAATCAGGACTTACGCAGTTCACTGGTAGACGGGCTTTTCAGCCCGCCTGGCCGACCTGGAAAGGCCGTCCACAGGGTAAGTACGTAACTCCTGAAAATTTCCTCTGTGTTCTCCGTGTTCTCTGCGGTTCAATTGATAGGGTATGGTTTGTGCGGCACCATTTCCTGTCGTTGTCAGAACCGACTCTGGAGGGAAAGGGATGTCTGTTGATTCCGAAGCCCTGGATCTGACCCACGTGGACCGGACCCTGGCTCAGCAGGTGACCCCCGGTCGCTGGGAGAAGATGCTCTCCTGCATCCAGTGCGGTACCTGTACTGCCTCGTGTCCCGCCGCCCACGCGATGGACCTCTCCCCCCGCCGGATGTGGCGGATGGTCCAATTGGGCATGACCGAAGAGGTGCTCCGCTCCAAAAGCATCTGGCTCTGCAGTCTCTGCTATAACTGCCACGTTCGCTGCCCGCGCGGGATTCCCCTCACCGAAACGATTGTCCGACTGAAGGAACTGGCGGTGAAGCGGGGCATCGTCTCCTCGCCCCAGAGCGGCGCCTTTTACCGGACCTTCGCCGACGTGATGCGCCGCTACGGGCGGATGCGGGAGGTGGAGTTTATGGCCCGGTACTTTCTGGCCTCCAATCCCCTGGCCGCGCTGGGCTTTGCCCGCCTGGGCCTGACAATGCTGGCGCGGAGCAAAATCGGCCTGGAACTGCCCCGGCTGGGCGGCGAGGGCCGGTTGGACCGGCTCTTTGAGCGGGTCGCCCAACTGGAGGAGGAGAAATGAGGTACACCTTCTACCCCGGATGTTCGCAGGAAGGGACGGCGCGGGAGTACCGGGATGCTACGCTCGCCGTCCTCCAGGCCCTGGGCGCGGAGATGCGGGAACTGGAGGACTGGACCTGCTGTGGGGCCAGCGTCGCCCCGGTGATGAGCGACTTGTTGGGCCTGGTCCTTCCGGCCCGCAACCTGGCGCTGGCGGAGCAGCAAGCCGACGGCCGGGACATGCTCACCGTCTGTAGCGCCTGCTACACCAACTTCCGTCGGACCGCCGCCACCCTGGCCGGAGACCGGCGCCTTCACGACAAGGTCAACCAGGCCCTGGAGGTGGAGGGCCTGACCTACCACGGGACGGTGACGGCCCGCCATCTGCTGGAAATCTTGGCCAACGATTTCGAACCGGAAGCGATCCGGGCGCGGGTCCAGAAGCCCCTGGAAGGCCTGACCGTCGCCCCCTACTACGGCTGCCAGACGGTCCGCCCCTACAGTCCCTACGATAACCCCCAGCGCCCCACCTCTATGCTCCCGATTCTGGAGGCGCTGGGCGTGAAGGTCCACCGGCACCCCCGCGAGGCCTCCTGTTGCGGGACGTCCCTGCTGATGACCAAGCCGGAGGTGGGCCTGACGATGGCCGGCGCGGTGCTGGCGGCCTGTGAGGGGGCGGATTGCATCGTCACCGTCTGCCCGATGTGCCATATGAACTTGGACGCTTACCAAGATAAGGTCTCCCGGATGCTGGGCCGGACGGTGCGCATCCCCGTCGTCCACCTGCCCCAACTGATGGGCCTGGCCTTCGGCCTGCCGGAGAAATCCCTGGGCCTCCGGCGGCACATTACTTCGGTGGATTTGAAGATTTAACCGCAGAGAGCGCAGAGGACGCAGAGGATTTAATGTTAATTTTTATCAACCTCCGCGTTCTCCGCGTCCTCTGCGGTGAAACAAGGAGTCCAAAATGGAACAACCCCGAATTGGCGTCTACATCTGCGATTGCGGCATCAACATCTCAGCGACGGTGGATACGAACGCGGTGGCGGAGATGGCGGCCAAACTCCCTGGCGTCGTCGTCGCCCGCGTCTACAAGTACATGTGCTCCGAGCCGGGCCAGTTGATGATCCAGGAGGACATCCGCAACCTGGGCCTGAACCGGATTGTGGTGGCGTCCTGCACCCCCCGGATGCACGAGACGACCTTTCAGCGGGCCCTGGAGGCCGCTGGCCTCAACCCCTACTTCTTCCAGATGGCCAACATCCGGGAGCACGTCTCCTGGGTCACCGACGACCGGGAGGCCGCCACGGAGAAGGCGAAGCGGCTGGTGCGCGCCGCCGTCTTCCGGGTGCCCTATCAGGCTCCCCTGGAGCCCCGCCGGGAGCCGGTGACGAGAGCCGCGCTGGTTGTCGGCGGCGGCATTGCGGGCATCCAGGCCGCCCTCTCCATCGCCGACGCGGGCTACCAGGTCTATCTGGTGGAGCGGGAGCCCTCCATCGGCGGGCGGATGGCCCAACTGGATAAGACTTTCCCCACGTTAGACTGCAGTACCTGAATTCTCGGGCCCAAAATGATGGATGCCGGTCGGCATCCCAACATTACCCTGCTGACCTACAGCGAAGTGGAGGCGGTCTCCGGCTATGTGGGCAACTTTACCGCCCGCATCCGCAAGCGAGCCCGGTCGGTGAACGAGGAAAAGTGCACCGGCTGCGGTCTCTGCCAGGAAAAGTGCCCCACCAAAGTGGTGGATACGGCCTACGAAGCCGGAATGGGCAAACGAAAGGCTATCTACCGCCCCTTCTCCCAGGCCATCCCCAACATCCCCGTGATTGACCGGGAGAACTGTCTCTACTTCACCAAAGGCCGCTGCAAACTCTGCGAGAAAGTCTGCCCGGCGGGGGCCATTGATTATGAGCAGCAGGATCAGTTGCTGGATGTACAGGTGGGGGCCGTCGTCGTCGCCACGGGCTATGCGATGTGGGACCCCCGCAAACTCCCCCAGTACTCCTATGGCTTTTCGCCCAACATCATCACGGGATTGCAGTTTGAGCGGCTGGTGAGCGCGACGGGCCCCACCGGCGGGCACATCGTCACCGCCGAGGGGAAGGAGCCGGAGCGGGTCGCCATCATCCACTGCGTCGGGAGCCGCGACGTCAACGCTCATCCCTACTGCTCCCGCTTCTGCTGTATGTACTCCCTGAAGCACGCGCACCAGGTCCGGGAGAAGACGGGCGCGCAGGTCTACCAGTTCTACATGGACATGCGGGCCTTCGGCAAGGCCTACGAGGAGTTCTACGAGCGGGTGCAGGAGGACGGCGTCATTTTCGTCCGGGGCCGGGGCGCCGAGGTGGAAGTCCTGCCCGATGGCAAACTGCGGGTCAAGGGCGAGGACGCCGACCTGGGACGGCTGGTCTCGGTGGACGTGGACATAGTCATCCTGGCATCGGCGATAGAGCCCCAGCCGGATGCGGACCGGATCGCAGCGACATTTGGCCTGGGCCGGACGCCCGACGGCTGGTTCGCCGAAGCGCACCCCAAGTTGCGCCCAGCGGAGACGGCGACGGCGGGCATCTTCCTGGCGGGCTGCTGCCAGGGCCCCCGCGACATCCCGGATACCGTCTCCCACGCCGACGCGGCGGCGATGCAGGCGGTCCGCCTCTTTAACCAGGGCGAAGTGACCATCTCGCCGACCGTTGCGGTGGTGAACGAGGAGAAGTGTGTGGGCTGCGGCGAGTGCATCCTGACCTGCCCGTACTCCGCCATTGCCCGCAACCTGCGCGGCAAGGCGGAGGTCAACCCGGCCCTCTGCCAAGGCTGCGGCACCTGCGTCGCCACCTGTCCCTCCCACGCCATCGCGGGCCTGCACTTCACGGATGAGCAGATTGTGGCGCAGATTGAGGGCCTGCTGGTGGGCGTGTAATCGTGTTGCGTGTTGCGTGGTACGTGTTACGTGGTACGTGTTACGTGGTGCGTGTTACGTGGTGTGTGGGAAGGTGGCAATGAGGTACGAAGAGTGGCTGGCGTCGGTGCCGCAGGAGTTGACACAGGACACCCTTTGGCGAATGGAAGTGTACGTTTGGCGCTATTTGCGGCGGACCTGGCTTGGCAGGATGTCTCTAAATTGATGCAGGACCGACGGACTCTCGGGATTGCCGATCAGTTGTACAGAGCGGTTGGCTCTATCAGCGCCAATATAGCCGAAGGTTATAGCCGTCAATCGGGCAAAGACCAGGCCCGGTTCTACGAGTATGCCCTGGGTTCCGCGCGCGAGGCCCGCTCCTGGTACTATCAGAGTCGCCACGTGCTATCGGACGATGTGATCGCTCATCGCCTTCGTTTGCACACCCAGATCGCCCGGCTGCTTTTGACAATCATCCCTGCGGAGAGAGGATATATCACCCTGCGGGAAGAGACACCGACCTACACTGCTTTCGCTGCCGACTTGCTGAACGACCCACCGCTCCCCTGACCATATACTATGCCACACACAACACGGAACACGCAATACGGAATACGGAACACGCAATACGGAATACGCAATACGCAATACGGAGTACGCTATGAGCGAAGTTTTTCAACCCCGCATCATCGCTTTTCTCTGCAACTGGTGCTCCTACGCCGGAGCGGATAACGCCGGCATCGCGCGAATGAAGTCGCCGCCCAACGTCCTGCCCATCCGGGTGATGTGCTCCGGGCGGGTCTCGCCGGAGATGATTCTGCGGGCCTTCCGCGCCGGCGCCGACGGCGTCCTGGTGCTGGGCTGCCACATCGGCGACTGCCACTACATCAATGGCAACCACCGCACCGCCAAGCGCATCCCGCTCCTGCGCAACCTGCTGGCCTATGTGGGCATCCACCCGGACCGGCTGCGGCTGGACTGGGTCTCCTCGGCGGAGGCCCCCAAGTTCGCCCAGGTGACCGCCGAGTTCGTGGAGACCATCCGCTCCCTGGGGCCCATTAAGGACGAACTGGGTCTGTGAAGTGACCGTTACCTTTGAGGTGACGGTCACTTCAGCGCTCCTTGCGCTCCAGACAACGTTGGCTATAATTGGATTGCGTTAGCCAACCCAGAAGGGAGGTAGAGGATGCCTACGGTCATTTCGGCGACGGAGGCGAAGAACCGCTTCGGAGAGGTCATCCGTCGGGTCTACCGGGATGGCGAGACCTTCATCGTGGAGCGGGACGGTCTCCCGGTGGTGATGATTGTGCCGGTGCGGGAGTGGCGGGCGGATGAGCGATACTTTCTGGAGTTCTCCCGCCGTCTGGGGAGGGCTGCCCATCGGCAAGGCCTGACGGAAGAACAGTTGTTGCAGGAACTTGAGGAGGACCGGCGCGCCCTTTACCGGGAGACCTACGGTGCCCGTGCGACGTCCTGAGATTCGGGTGTTCCTGGATGCCAACGTCCTATTGGCCGGGATTGTCTTCCCGCGCTGGCCGTGGGAAATTCTCCGGCACGCATTGCGAGGCGACTTCCGGCTGGTCCTCTCTCCCTACGTCATCCGGCAGGCCCGCCGGAGAGTTGCCCAGCGCTTCCCGGAATTCCTGGAGGAGTTTGATCAGTTCCTGTTCCGCTGTCCCTACGAGTTGGTGCCGGATCCGACACCTGAAGAAGTGCAGGCTCATCTCGGGCTGGTTCGGGACGAAACGGACATTCCGGTTGCCCTGGCAGCGATTCAGGCGGGGGTAGACTACTTGGTCAGCGAGGACAAAGACCTCTCCGCAAACAATGAAACGACTATGGAGTTGCGGCGTCGGATCCGGGTACTGATTTCCGGAACCTTCCTGCGCGAAGTGATGGGCTGGAGTCCGGAGGAACTGGAGGCCATTCGCCACCGGACGTGGGGGGAGTTGGAGGAGTGAACGGGAGGTTGTACAAAATTGAGGCGGTCGTTCCGGTATGAGGTACCAGGAAGTTGCCCGAAGTTGAAATGTCAACGAACCTTCAGTCGCTCCGGCAGCTCCGCGAATCCTTCAGTGTGGGCATTCTTTACGCCTTCGGCAGCCGGGCCAGGGAAGCCCGGGCCTGGCTGTAGGGGAACTTCCGTGAGGTGGGCCCTGAGGAACTGTACGGGATGCTCTCAGCGCCTGACCGATTTGGAGACCGCCGCTTCTGCCTACCGGCGCTGGCTGGAGGAACGTTCGGAGTGGCTGAACGAGCGATTGTAGTTCTTCTCACTCACAACGGAACACGAAACATGTAATACGCAACATATACCCGAGGAGCACCAGATGACCCATTCCGACCTTCTGGATACCCTGCGCGCCCATGTGGCGGAGAAACTTCCCGAACTGGACGGCGTCGTTGGCCTGCGGCGGACGGTTGTGGGCACCGCGCCGTATCTCTTTCGCCAGGGGGACGACCTCTCTGAACTGGTCCTCTCCCCCCGCTATCCACTGGCGTCGGTCATCTCCCTGCTGCAGAAACGCTACCCGCAGGCCCGTTTCGGTATTGTCGCCCGCGCCTGCGACCTGCGGGCGCTGGTGGAGATGGCCAAACGGCAGCAGGTAGACCCCGACCGTCTCTACATTCTGGGGGTGGCCTGCACCACAGAGGAGGCGGAGGAGTGCCACTGCGACGCCCCCTTCCCGAAGACGGAGGGCTGGCCCCTGGCGGTGGCGCTGGGCTCGCCGGCTACGGCCAGCTCGCCCAACCCCATTATCGCCCGCTATGAGAGCATGGACCTGGCGGAGCGCTGGGCTTTCTGGCGGGAGCAGTTCGCCAAATGCATCAAGTGCTACGGCTGCCGCAACATCTGTCCGGAGTGCTTCTGCGAGGCCTGCGCGCTGGAGGACTCCCTCTGGGTGGAGCCGGGGGTGCTGGCTCCGCCCTTCCCGTCTTTCCACCTCATCCGGGCCATGCACATGGCGGCCCGCTGTGTGGGCTGCCGCCAGTGTGAACTGACCTGCCCGGCCCACATCCCGCTGACTGTCCTCTACGACCTGCTGCGGCGGGACATGGCGGAACTTCTGGGCTACGAACCTGGTGCCGACCTCTTCGCCGCCCCGCCGCTCTCGCTCACGCTGGCGGAGTAGAACGGAACACGGAGCACGGAATATGGACTACCGAAACATCCTCACCATCTGCCCCTACTGTGGCACCGGCTGCGGACTCTACCTTCAGGTTCTGGACGGTGAAATCGTCGGCGTGCTGCCGGCGAAGGAGCACCCCGTCAGCCAGGGGAAACTGTGCATCAAGGGTTGGAACGCCACTGCGTTCATCGCTCATCCGGACCGGCTGACGCACCCCCTCATCCGAGAAGGCGATACCTTCCGGGAGGCGTCCTGGGATGAGGCGCTGGGCCTGGTCGCGGAGCGGCTGCTCCACATCCGGGATACATACGGCCCCGACGCCCTGGGCTTCCTGGTCTCCGCCCGCTGCACCAATGAGGAGAACTACCTGCTCCAGAAACTGGCCCGTGCCGTCTTCAAAACCAACAACGTGGACCACTGCGCCCGTCTCTGACACGCCCCCACGGTGGCCGGTCTGGCCGCCGCATTCGGGAGCGGGGCGATGACCAACTCAGTCCCGGAGTTCAGCGAATATACCCGCTGCTTCCTCATCACTGGCTCCAATACCACCGAAGCCCACCCCATCATCGCCAGTCACGTGATGAAAGCGAAGGAACGGGGGGCCAAGGTTATCGTAGTGGACCCGCGCCGGGTCCAGATTGCCCAACTGGCGGACCTCTACCTGCAGCCCCGCCCCGGCACCGACGTCGCCTGGCTCAACGGGCTGATGTACGTCATCGTCACCGAGGAACTGGCCGACCAGGAGTTTATAGAGAAGCGGACCGAGGGGTTTGAGGAGATGTGGCAGGTGGTCCAGGGATACCCGCCGGAACGGGTAGAGGAAATCACGGGTATCCCTGCGGAGGGCCTGCGCACAGCGGCGCGGATGTACGCCCAGAACAAACCCGCCGCCGTCCTCTACACGATGGGTATCACCCAACACACCACCGGTGTGGACAATGTCAAGTGCATTGCCAACCTGGCCATGCTCACCGGCAACCTGGGCATTCTTGGCGGCGGCGTCAACCCCCTGCGGGGCCAGAACAACGTCCAGGGCGCCTGCGACATGGGCGGGCTCCCCAACGTCTACCCGGCCTATCAGCCCGTCAACTCGCCGGAGGCGAAGGCTAAATTTGAGGCGGCCTGGGGCGTGGAGGGGCTGTCCGATAAAGTCGGCCTGACCGTCGTGGAGATGGTCCACGCAGCGGGTGAGGGGCATCTGCGGGGCCTCTACGTGATGGGCGAAAACCCCCTGCTCTCCGACCCCGACATTCAGCACGCGCGGGAGTGCCTGGAGAAACTGGACTTTCTGGTCGTCCAAGACATCTTCCTGACGGAGACGGCCGAACTGGCCCACGTGGTTCTGCCGGGCGCGGCCTTCGCCGAGAAGGACGGCACCTTTACCGCCACCGACCGACGCATCCAGCGGGTTCGCAAGGCCGTGGACCCGCCGGGCCAGGCAAAGGCCGACTGGGAAATCCTCTGCCTGCTGGCCCGTCGGCTGGGCGCGGCGGGCTTTGACTTCGCCTCTCCCGAAGAGATTATGGCCGAAATTACCCGAGTCACGCCGTCCTACGGCGGCGTCACCTACGAGCGGCTGGACCGGGAGGGCTCTCTGCAGTGGCCCGTGCCGTCGGCCGACCATCCCGGCACGCCGTATCTCCACAAGGAGAAATTCACCCGGGGTCTGGGGCGCTTCCACGCTGTGGAGTTTCAGGAACCGGCAGAACTGCCCGACGAGGAGTACCCGTTTGTCCTGACCACGGGCCGCATCATGTTCCAGTACCACACCGGCACGATGAGCCGCCGGTCGCCCAAACTGGAGCAGGAGGCGCCCGAGCCGTACGTGGAGATGCACCCAGACGACGCGGCCCGCATCGGCCTGGACGGGGCGCAGCGGGTGCGGGTGGTCAGCCGTCGGGGCGAGATTGAAGTCGCGGTGCGGCTGACGGAGCACATCCGGCCCGGCGTCGTCTTCATCCCCTTCCACTACGCGGAGGCGGCGGCCAATGTGCTCACCCATGCTGCGCTGGACCCCGTCGCCAAAATCCCAGAACTGAAGGTCTGCGCGGTGCGGGTAGAGCCGATCAGATAAGGTCAGCGGTCAGTGCACGAACTCTCCG
>DAOTWK010000117.1:0-11526 GCA_034435815.1 Anaerolineae bacterium
CCACCGATTCGGGGCGGCACTGGCGGCTGCTGGCGCCGCCCAGGTGGATAATCTCCACATCGGGCAGGTAATAGACTTTCCAGCCAGCTCGGTGGATGCGGTAACACAGGTCAGTATCCTCCGAATACATCCAGAAGCCCTCATCTAGAGGACCAATGGCTTCTATAGCTTGGCGACGGAGGAGCAGGCAAGCACCCGGAAGCCAATCTACCGGGCCGGGCCGGTCATCGGGCCGGGGTGGAGGGCTGGGGTGATACGGCCCGTACAAACGACGGTTGAGACCAAAGACGGAAAGACTTTCCGAGAGCAGCGTCGGGAAATGGGCGTAGGAAGCCTGAAACGACCCATCTGGGTTAACTAATTTGGGGCCACACGCTCCAACGTCCGGATGATGATCCATAAACTCTACCATTCGGGCCAGGCTCTCAGGCGGAGCAACCGTGTCGCTGTTCAGCAAAAGCAGAAACCGCCCCCGACTAATGGCGATAGCCTGATTGGTGGCACGGACAAAACCCAGATTCTCCCTGTTCTCCACCAGATGAATCTCAGGATAGCAGGCACGCACCACTGCGGTACTCCCATCGGTAGAGCCGTTGTCCACGACGATGATTTCATATGGCCGTACGCCTACTGCCTGAGGGAGAGACTCCAAGCAGCCGGCCAAAAGGTCACGGGTGTTCCAATTCACAATCAGGATGGAGAGGTCCATTGTTCTCGTTTCTTCACCCTGTCCGCCAGACCGACCATTACGCCCAGCCATATCCAGGAGTAAACAGCGTAGTCAAATCCGGCAATGGTTTGGGTGTATACAAAAGGAATTAACCAGTCCCCCAGGGCCATAGCCAGCACTACACCAGCAATACCTCCCAATATCCCTGTGGACAGGCCCTCGGCGAAGCCCCCCCTGCCCTGGAGGGTTTGCCATAACCGCAGGCCCATTTTTACGACCGTCACCAAAAACCAGATGTAGCAAGCCAGCCCGACGATGCCCATCTGGGAAAGGATGTCTATGTAATTAGAGTGGGTCGCCATAGCCTCGTTCGGGAAATAGGACACATAGTAAACAGCATACCCTGCCGGGCCGGTACCGAAGAGGATGTGGCGCCCGGTCACCCGCCAGTTGACGGCCCAGGCCATGAGTCGGCTAACGCCGCTTTCCGTTGCCTCGCCTGCAATGACCTGCTGGATAAACCCCCGCCACTCAAAGGCCAGCAGGGCCGCCATCACAACCATCATCACGACGAACCATCTCCGGGATTTCAGGAACGTGAGCACTCCAATGGCCAGAAACGGTGGTATCCACCCCGCCAGCCAATGGGTGTTCAGGATGAACCGGTCGTACATCCAGAGAGCCAGTAGCCCCACCAGCGCCAGGCGCATCGGGCTGGAAAGTCCGCGGTTGAAGAGGACCTGGCCATACACCAGCGAGACGAACCAGAGGGAGAAGAGACCGCCGGTGTTGATGAACCGGGCATCCACACGGGCGAATTTCAACAGCAACGACAAGGCTCCGACGCCGACGGTCGCCCAGTAGAGAACCCGCATCCAACGAAGGTCGGAGACGGTATTGGCGGTCAGAATCAAGGCGCCAGGCAAGAGCATCATCACGGCCAATGCGGCGATCTGGACAATGGGCCAAGTGCGCCAGGGGATCACCAGCGGATCTCGGAAAATGAGACACCAGATGTAAGAGACCCCGCTGGCGACCAGAATGGCGACAATCGGACGGTTGACCGGCGACGGCTTCAGCAAGGGCCGTTTTTCCACCAGACTACGGACCAGCCACAGGCCAATCAGCAAGACCGTCAGCACCAGGCTGGCGACGACGCGGCTCTGGGTGCCTGTGGGCAGCGTGACCCGGACGAAGGCAGCGGTCAACAAGAGCCCCAGGACGCCGGTTTCCGGCCAGCGGAGGGCAATCAGCAGGAGTGGCACCGCCGCAACTGCTGCAAGGAAGTAGTCTGGACGCAGCCGCAGCGCCATGTACCCCAGCATCAGGTCGGCCAAGATGACCCCGGCGATAATGAGGGGGCGATAAAATTTACCGAATTGAAGCCAGAATGACCGGAAAACCATGATATTGCCCCGAAAATTAACCTTTTGCCTTCGTGCCTTCGTGGTGAATCTGCTCCAGAAACGCGTTCAGTTGCTGGCCGGCGATCTGCCAGTCGTAGCGCTCCGCCACCCGGCGGGGCCCAGCGGCGGAGAGGGCCGCCCTCAGGGTTGCATCCTCCAGGACCCGCACCACTGCCGCAGCGAAGGCCTCGGGGTCGTCAGCGATGAGCAGGTCCCGCCCCGGTGTCACGTCCAGGCCCTCCGCGCCTTTGGAGGTCGCCACCACAGGTGTGCCCAAAGCCATCGCTTCCAAAATCTTGATCCGGGTCCCGCCGCCCAGGGTAAGTGGCGCGATGCAGACCGCGCTGCGGGCCACGCGCGGCCGCACATCCGGCAGATAGCCGGTCAGCACAACCCCTTCCCTCAGCGGGAGACGGTTCAGGTCCACCCCGTCGGTGCGTCCGGTAATGTAGAGGGTGGCCTGCGGGCGCGCCTGCCGGATGCGGGGGAAGATTTTCCCCAGGAAAAAGCGCATCGCCTCAAAGTTGGCCTCGTAGGTCAGCGCGCCGGGAAAGACCAGCGTATCGGGCTCCACCGGCCCGAAATCCCCCCGATACTGCTCCAGGTCCACCCCGTTGGGCACGACGGCCACCGGCCTGCCGTCCGGAGCCACCTCCAGAATGGCCTGCCGCTCCAGGTCCGAGGAGACGGTGCAGCCATCTACCTGCCGCATGAGTTCCCGCGTGTACCGGCGCTGTTTCTGCCAAGTCAGGCTATACCGGAGCCGGAGCAGCGGGGATCGGGCCGCATCTGCCTTCGCGCGAATCATGGAGATCTCCAGGTCCTCTACCACCCGCCGCGCTCCTCGGACTTCCAGCAGATAGGGCGCGGTGGTAACGCCCGGCCCGACTTCAAAGGCCAGCACCAGGTCGTACCGCTGGCGAGAGAGAGCATCTACCAGGCGATCCGCCATCTCCGGGACGAACTGTTCAGCCAATGCGCGAGGGTACGGAGAGAACAGGTCCCGCAGCGACGGCCGCTCCCTCCTATCGGTGGGGGCCGGCAGCGCACCCAGCAGGGAGACGCCGGGCGGCAGCGCTTCCGGCACGACCTGCTCCTCATGCCCGCGGGAGAAGCAGAGCAGGTCCACCGCGTGGGCCGCTCCCAGAGCGGCCAGCAGGTAGCGGAGCCGGATGCGCGCACCGACATCCGACGGGTAGGGAAACCATGAACTCAGGCAGAGGATTCGCATTTTCGCCACCCCCATCGCCCCCGGCAGGCGTCCGCCAGGGCCTGGACCATCGCCCGGCGCTGGGGGCCTTTGTGCCGCCAGCGAGGGCGCAAACTCCAGGAAAGGAACGTGCGGACATTGTCGGTAACTGCGGAGAGCCATGCCCCCCACCCCGCGCCCGTCAGGGCCAGAAACAGCAGCCGGTTGCGCGTCATGTAGTAGTGGACGGTGGGCGATTCCGCCTGGGCCTGCGGGCGGATGCGGTGCCAGACCCGCGCCTGGGGAATGTGGACGATGCGGAAACCGGCCCGCCGGGCCCGCACGCACCATTCCACCTCCTCGTAATAGAGGAAAAACCGCTCGTCCAGCAGCCCCACCCGTTCCGGCACCTCCCGCCGCATCAGCAGCGCGCAGCCGCTGACGAAATCCACTTCCTTGGGAACAGTCCCAAACTGTCCCCGGTCAGGTTCGTCCAACCCGATCATCCGGGTCTCCCCCCGCCGCCAGTCAATGGCACCGCCCGCCGTCCAGATGACCTGCGGCTGATCAGCGTAGTAGATGGTCGGTCCGGCAATGCCGACCGTCGGGTCTGTTTCCATAACTCCTACCAGGTGAGTCAGCATGTCGGAAGCCACTTCCGTGTCGTTGTTCAGGAGCAGGATGTACGGCACTCCGCGCTCCAGCGCGCGCTCCAATCCCCGGTTGTTGCCCCCGGCGTAGCCCAGATTAGCCCCCGTTTCCACCACCTCCACCTGAGGGAAGGCCCGCCGGATCGCGTCGGGCGAACCGTCGGTGGAGCCATTGTCCACAACGGTGACGTGGAAGGCCGGATACTCCAGCCTCATCAGCGACTCCAAACAGGCCAGGGTATCCTCCCGCCCGTTCCAGTTGAGCACGATGACCGCCACCTGGGGCATCATGGCTTTACACCCCCTTCCGTCAGCCGGGCGCGGTAGGTCTGCACCACTTCAATGATGAAATCGGTAAACAGCGGCCCAATGGTCTCGTTAGCCAGGCGGTTGGGATGGGAATCCTCTCCATCCCGATACTCCGCGCGCAACATATTAAAGTCTGGTGCTGCGGGGTCATCCTCCGCCAGCAGGCCGAAGAGGTCAAAGACCGCCAGGTTGGGATGACCTGCCAGGAATTCTTCGGACTGCAACCAGCGGGAAAGGGTCCGGGCCCGGGCGGCGGCCTCCGGCGTCGTCTCTGCTGGGTTCAGCGGCGGCGATGTGACGATGATGAACAGATGATCCGGGAACTGGCCCATCCGCTTCCGCATTTTCAGGTAGTATCCCTGAATTTCTGCGAACTGCTCATCGCTCACGATATTGCTGTTGGGAAAGCAGGACTTGACGATGATGACCTCGTGTTGAAGCAGCCCGCTGAACGCGTTGACGGGCCACGGGAAGGCCGGCTGGGAGAAGAGGCGGGCCAACCCGTCCGGGTCGGTGTTGTCGCCGGGAATGCCGTAACTGTAGCCTGCCAATGTCCCGTCCGGGCGGGTCAGCCCTTCCCAGTTGTAGTCGTGGTCCCAGAACTGGAATCCCGCAGCGGTCAGGCGTTCCCGCACACCTCCCTGCTGGATCAGGTTGCGGCCCACTGAATGGTGGAGGAAGATGATGTTGGTAAAGTCGCCCCTTCGCACCACATTGTTTCGGTGCAGGATGGCCTGCACTCGGTGAAGGACGGCCATACGGAGTCCCTGGCCGCGCAGGGCGGTCGCTGCGCCGATCAGCAGGCCCAAGAGCAGAATGACCAGAACAATCAGCGACAAGGTTGGAGCGGAGTCTTTCATAGATCACCGTTCCCATCGGACCACTTTACCGGCCGGACGGGCGGGGTTACCGTAGACCAGGGTGTTAGGTGGCACATCCCGCCGCACTACCGATCCAGCGCCGATAACAGAATTGGAGCCGATGGTTACCCCTTTCATAATGATAGAATACGGGCCGATCCAGACGTCGTCGCCGATGGTGATGGGAGACTCAATCTCTACCTCTCCCATCTCCTCCAGCCAGAGCCGGTGACCAATGGAGTCAAAAATACTGCAGTTCCAACTGATCATACAGCGGGCGCCAATACGGACCTCAGCGGCAGCCATCATGCGGGTGTAGGGACCGATGACCGTCCGGGTGCCGATGGAGAGCAGACCTCGGTCCCCCACGTCTATGAAGCAGTGGTCGGCGATACGCACGCCGCTGCCAGTGACCAGTTGCCCGCCCCGCCGGATGATGGTCACCCCCTTGCCCAAGGCCACAATGTGGGGCGAATCAAATTGATGCCTGCGCAGGATGCCACGCAGACACATCGGCAGAATCCAGAGGCGAAAGTCGCCCCCGAACTCCCAAAAACGGTGCCAGTAATATCTCAGACCGGGGACATCCTCCTCCAAACGGTTCCAGGGATGCTCAATTTCTCTCATAGGGACACCTCCGAAAGACAGATGGTCTCCCTGTACACCTCCAGTAGTTGTTCCAATTCCTGTTCCAGCGTCCAGACCGGCCCAATACCGGCCCTCAAGCGAGGGAGCAGGTCGGGGGTCTCTGCTAATTCTCGCAACCGGGCGGCCAGGTCCTGGGCATCTCCCACCCGAAAGAGCAGGCCGTCCACCCCGTGCCGCACCATCTCCGCCATCCCGCCCAGGTCGGAGGCCAGGACGGGCACCCCAGCCGCATAAGCTTCCAGAATCGTCAGCGGTGAGTTTTCGTACCAGATGGACGGCACAACCAGCACGTCCAGACCAGAGAGGACCTCCAGGACCCGGCGGTTGTCCACCGTCCCCTCAAACCGGATGCGGGGGTCTCCTCCCGCCAGACGCCGCAACCGCCCAGTATAACGAGGAAAACGGCTCGTATCCCCGTAAATGTACAGTTCACAAGCCCCGTCCGAAGCGTCCAGAGAACGAAACGCTTCAACCAGAACGTGGACTCCTTTGTGGGGCGCGATCTGGCCCAGGTAGCCGACCCGAAGGCCGCCCTGTCGGTCCTTTTCAGATAGGCCGGGGCGCCACCCGGTCCCACAATCCAGCCCATATCGCAGATAGCGGAGTCGGTCGGGGAGCAAGTCTCCTCGGGATATGACCATCTCGGCCAGGAAATGGGAAGGGGTGAGCAAGACATCCACGCCCCGGAGCACGCGGCTCAGTCGCTCCCGGCGCTCCCGAATGACTCCCACCCGCGCCTGCCATCCCGTCTGGCGGGCCAGCAAGGGCCTGGAGAGGGCCCTCCGGACCAGCCGTCCAACTGCGCCATGGGTGGCCTGGTCCGGTAGCCGGTAGCGCCGCTTCTCGGTGAGCCGACACCAGACGCACTCCGCCGGGTCGTCCGGCACCCCGCAGAGCGCGCCGTCGGGCCGCTGGAGGTGGATTCGGGGACAGAGGAACCAGTAGTCGTGTAGGGTCAGGACCGTCGGGATGCCCAGGGCCTGCGCCGCCTCCAGGGCGCTCCCCGTCAGCAGGTAGCCGGCTTGAAAGTGGACCAGGTCGGGGCGACGGTGTTCCAGGAACCGACCCAGCCACGCCCCCAACCGGGGGTTCCAGAACTCCCAGCGCGCCGGGTCTGGGGCAAGCGCCAGGTTGAAGAAGAGACGATGGACGGGAACCCCGTCGTACTCTTCCGAGACGCAGCAGGGCTCCAGCGTGCCCTCTGTGATGGACTCCACGCAGACAACCTCCACCCGGTGGCCCAGCCGGAGCAGTCCGCGGGCCAGACGGTAGGTATAGAGTTCCGCCCCGGCGATATACCGGGGCGGGAAGTGGTGAACGGCGAGGACGACGTCCATCACAGCACCTCCCGCGAACCCGCCCGGCGGCGCATCAAGTCGCCCAGCAGAATCGCCTCCTGCCGGCCCACGGAACCCGTCAGGGTCAGCAGGCCCAGGTAGATGACAGCCCCCAGCGCGATAGCCAGGAAGAAATTTGCTTCTCGCGCCAGGAAAACAGCCAGGCCCATCAGCCCTGCCGCCAGTCCCGGTTTCATGAAAACAGCCCGAAAGTCCACCATAGCCAATTCCCGCCGTAGGAGCCAGAGGTACTGGCCCGCCAGAATCATCTCCGTCAGGACGGTGACGACCGATGCCGCCAGCAATCCCCAGCGAGGGATGAGAACCAGGTTGAGGGCCACGTTGATGGCGGTGCTCACCAGCAACGCCCGCGCTACCTTCTTCTCCTGGTCGTGGATGATGGTCACATTCCCCAGAAGTTCGGTCAGGAACATCAGCGGCAACACCCAGATCAGAATCTGGAGCGGCAGGACGGACGGAGCGAACTGATCGGTGTAGAGCAGACGGATGAGAGGTTTCGCCAGCACCGTCGTTCCCACCGCAATGGGGATCGCGATGACGAACAGGTACTTCAGCGCCTGCGTGTAGAGGGCAGGCATCCGCTTCGGATCAGCTGCGTATTGACGGCAAAGGGCGGGGTAGAGGGCCAGGTTGACTGCGTGGGAGACCATCATCACCAGGAAGATGAGGTTGTAGGCCGCGTTGTACCAGCCGGTGACCGCGTCGCCGTAGAAATATTGCAGCAGGACGGTATCTACCTTGTACGAGAGGCCCAGAGAGAAGCCGATGACGCCAAAGGGAAGCGCGGCCTTCAGCAGAGCCGGCCACAGTCGGGGGTTGGGCCGCCATTGGGCCCCGCCGGTCCGCCGGAGCAGGCGCCATCCCGCCGCCGTCGCCAGCATCAAACTACCCAGAGAGGCCACCAGCAGCCCTGTAAACCCCAGCCCGCTCACCAGCGCCACTGTCCCCAGAACAACGAAGCCCATCTGCTGAAGCACGTTCATCAGCGAGAGGAAATCCAGCCGCTCGCGGGCGATAAAGAGACTCTCTATCGGTCCCTCCACAGCGTAGATGAACAGCGTACAGGCGGCGATGGCTGTACCCAGGACCAGTTCCGGAGAGCGCCTCAAAATCAAGGCAGAACCCACGATGACCACCAGCGTCCCGGCGGAGAGCATCAGGCGCAGGAGCACGGCGTTGGCAAAGAGCGCCGAGGTCCGGTCCGGATTCTTGGCGACTTCCCGCACCATATAGGGAGCCAGCCCCAGGTCGGAGAGGATGGCGAGCATCCCTACATAGGCCAGGGCGGTGGTGTAGAGACCATACCCGGCATCCCCCAGCCGTCGGACCACGAAGATGGCAAAGACCACCGAGAGGGCCTTCACGGTGATCTGACCCAGCAGGCTGAAGAAAGAGTTTCGGGCAACGATGATAGGAAGATGCTTCATACGATGGTTCTTTCTATTGCTTTCTCTGTTTGATCGGTGCTGGCCCTCGCACCCAACGCCTCCGCAATCAATCGCTCCACATCCTCGGGCCGGATGCGCCACCAGAAGAGAACACGCCTCGCGGGCAGTTTCCCCGCCTGACACCAATGGCGAGCGGCTTCTTTGCTGACCCCCAGGCGGTCCGCGGCTTCCGCCAACGTCAGGTACGGACGCTTCTTACGACGATGTCGGGGTTTCCCATTCTTGCCGTAGTAGCCGTAGCCGTAGCCATAGAGGTAACCATACAGAGAAGAGCGGACCCGGTTGAAGACCACCCCTAACAGGCAGACGCCCTCCTGCCCCATCAGTCGGTCACGAGCCTTGCGGGCCGCTGCGTGGCGGGTGATACCATCATCCACCACCAGGAGGGTAGCATCGGTCATACTGGCCAGGAGGGTTGCCTCAGGCGGCCCCAGCACAGGGGGACTATCTATTAAAACCACGTCGGCATGTCGCTGGAGTTCCTCCAGCAAGGCCCGAAAACGTCGGGAACCGACCAGCAGAGTCGGCTCTATAGAGGTCCGCCCGGCCGGGAGAAGCCAAAGATTCTCTATCTCCGTCGCCTGGAGGGCCTCCATCGGCAACCGTTCTGCCAGTCGTCCATCCAGCAGGTCAGCCAGACCGGCAATATTCGGCTTTTCAAAGAACTCGTGGAGCGATGGCCGCCGCAGGTCCACATCCATAGCGATGACCCGGTATCCTGCTGCTGTCAGCGCGGCCGCCAGGTGTGCTAGAACAAAACTCTTTCCCTCTTGGGCACCGGGGCTGGTAATCAACAGAGTGCGCGGTGCCCGGTCCGGATGGGAGAAAAAGATAGTCGTCTGGATACCATGAATGCTCTCGGAGAGAAGGGGGGACCCCATCTGCCCGGTCTTAATGGAAGCCCGCTCCCGATGAGCGATCTGTGGGATAGCACCCAGAAT
This sequence comes from Anaerolineae bacterium, assembly GCA_034435815.1. Taxonomy (GTDB): domain Bacteria; phylum Chloroflexota; class Anaerolineae; order B4-G1; family DUEL01; genus SpSt-77. Next base: position 9,480 of record DAOTWK010000117.1, read on the forward strand.
GGGCAGACCCAGACTGGCCTGGACGGCATCATTTTCCCAGCGGAGAGAGGTATCCAGATAATCCATCAAAATCAGCGCCGCGATGGCCAGTGCCAGCCCTGCTGCCCCGGCGACAGCAATGATGAGCGAGGCTCTGCTGGGAACAGGTTTTTGAGGTGGTGAGGCCGGGTCAAAAAATGTGAGCAGGTTGGGTGATTCCGGGTTGTAAAGTTGCAAAAATTCCGCATAGCGGGCCTGATAGGTGATCTTCACCGTCTCCAGCGCCGCGATGCGGTCCTGAACCTCGCGGATTTCAGCCGCGGAGGTCAGGGTGGCCATCTGGTCGGTCAGGCGGGCAATCTCGCTATCTACACCCTCAATTCGGGCGCGCAGGTCAGCCATCTGACGGCGGATGAAGGCCTGCTGCTCCGGGTCGCTGGCGCCAGAGGCCGGGCTGCGGCGGATCAGTTCGTCGGCTACAGCGTTAGCAACCAGCGCAGCGACCTCGGGATCCGTATCCACCACCCGAATTTCCAACAGTTGCGCCCCGGAGTAGATGCGGGTTTCTATCTGCTGGGCCAATTGATCCGGCGTCCTGGGCAATCCCAGCCGGTCAATCACCGCTTCCAGGACCGGCCTCTGTTTGGCCAGTTCTGCATACGCCCCCGCCAGCGTGGTGCTCAGGTTCATCTGCCAGGGGTCGGGGTTCAGGGTTTGCAGACTGGTCCCTACCATCAGTGTCGCCCGGGCCTGGTACACAGGGGGCTGCCGAGAGACCAGGCCGTAACTGACCATCATCGGAATCAGCATACTGACCAGTAGGAGCCACCACCACCGACCGAGCATTCTGGTGTAATGCTGGAACATTCGCTCTCCCATTTAGTCATTCCCCTCCGCAGTACCATTAACAGCAAAGTAGTACCCCACCCGCCAGCGGGTGCGGATGTAGCGGGGTTTGGCGGGGTCATCTTCAATCTTCTGCCGCAAGTAGCGAATGTATACGCTCAGATAACCCACCGCATCGTTATAGGCCGGCCCCCAGACCTGGGTCAACAACTCTTGATGCGAGATGACCTTCCCTTGCCGGCTGGCCAGATAGAGCAGGAGACGAGATTCCGTCGGCGTGAGAGTTACAGGCTCCCCCTTCTTCGTAACCATTCCATCAGAGAAATCTATCCGCAAATTCCCGTCGTCGTAAACGGTCTGACGGGCATTTTCGGGTGACCCGGCAGACCGGCGGAGCAGGGCGCGAATGCGAGCCTTCAACTCCTCAAACGTGCAGGGCTTCAGCACATAATCGTCAGCCCCAACAGAGAGTCCCCGAATGACCCCATCTCGCTCATCCATAGCGGTCAGAATCAGAATTGGGGTGTTGCAAATGTAGCGCAACCGCTGGCAGACCTCCCATCCGTCCATTTCGGGCATCAGGATGTCCAGGACGATCAGATCAGGATGGTAGTCGTAGGCCTTGCGCAGACCTTCTTTGCCATTCTGGGCAGTGAGGACCTCGAACCCATCCCGTTCCAATCCCAGGCGCAACAGGGTAAGTAAGCCCGGGTCATCATCTATAATCAGGACTCTTTCGTTCATATTCACCTACTCCTGTCTTATACCGACTGCTGTTTAAAGTGCGGCACTTTGTAACGCCTTTGCCTATCCCTGGTGCTACCCAATAAAGGCCGTTGGAAGTAAGGTCGCGACCGCCGCGAACGGTTGCAATTAATTTCTGTAGAGGGATCGCCCCCTGTTGCGAACATCATTTATCCTACCAAACACTCGTATGAGATAGGTGAAGAAAAAGTAAAAAACAGGTGAAAGAATCGCCCTCTGGCACAGTTTCTACAGCAACCATTTGGCCCCCTACCCCCTTTTCATCCCCTCACATCAATGCAGATCATAAATGCAGGTTTTTGCATAGTCCCTGTTGTGAGTAGGCGCAGATCGGTTTCTACCCCTGCCCCTCAAAGGGGGAGATATAGGGAAGGATTTTGCGGCGGTCGGCAAGACCGTCCACCGCAAAATCTTGTCACCCTTGACGCCCTTCCGATCTCTGATATAATTTGAGTAC
>DAOTWK010000118.1:0-12123 GCA_034435815.1 Anaerolineae bacterium
GCGGCCAGGGGAAGAGGCAAGTGTACTTTTGAGGTTCGGCCATAGTTGGGACATCGGCGTTCTTTTTGCCCGGAGCAAGGGCAGTCACAAAAAACATGCGTTGGTTGAGCCCGAACAAACGCTCCTGTCCCAACTCGTGTCTGAACCTCAGTGGATGGTCGTTGCCTCAGACCGGCATCAGTGTTATTATTAGTGCATCCCCTATCTTTTCCAACAGGAGGCAACGATGGGCAGGAATGAACTGGCGGGGCGATGGGCGCTCATCCTGGGGGCTTCCAGCGGATTCGGCGCAGCGACGGCCCGCGCTCTGGCTGAAGCAGGAATGAACATCTTCGGCGTCCATCTGGATACCCGGGCGACGCTGGATCGGGCCCGACAGGTCGTCGCTGATATTGAAGCGACGGGCCGCCGGGCCGTTTTCTTCAACACCAACGCGGCCGATGCCCGGAAGCGGGAACAGATCCTGGACCGCATCCAGGAAGTGCTCTCTCAGGATACGGAGAGAGGCATCCATTTTGTCCTCCACTCCCTGGCCTTCGGCTCCCTTCGTCCCTTTATTGCTGACGACCCCCAGGACGAGATCAGCGAGGAACAGATGGATATGACCCTGCGGGTTATGGCCCACAGTCTGGTCTACTGGGTGCAGGCGCTGGTCCGACGCAATTTGTTGCTGAGGGGAAGTCGGGTGTATGCCCTCTCCAGCGCGGGGGCGGAGCGGGTAGTGGTGCCGTACGGCGCGGTCTCGGCAGCCAAAGCGGCGCTGGAAAGCCACGTGCGGCAACTGGCCCTGGAACTGGGCCCGCGCGGGATTGCGGTCAACTGCCTGCGCCCCGGTGTGGCCGATACCCCTGCTTTGCGGGCCATCCCCGGTCACGAAGTCTGGGTCCAAGAGGCCCTCCGACGTAACCCCGGTCGGCGGCTGACCACTCCCGAGGATGTGGCCGCCGTCCTGGTTGCCCTGGCAGACCCGGCCGTCACCTGGATCAGCGGCGCGGTGATCCCAGTGGACGGCGGGGAAATCATCGTCGGGTGAGATTCGGCCATTCCCTGCGATAGCGGCAGAACCATCCCGCCTTTTCGGGCTAAAGACCGGCAGCGGGTATCTTGCAGGCTGCCGGTCATTTTTGCAGACAGCGCGCAAGTGGCCAATCTCGCTGAAATATTTCGTTCTACCTCGTTTCCCATTTATTATCCCCATATATATCCCAAGCGTTCTGGAAATTCCCTACCCCTGGGGGTGCAAAATGACTCTCGGAGCCGGAAACCTTCAACGGCTCCAGAACCTTAAATTTGAGAAGGTTTTAAGGTAGAGATGGGGCGAGCGGGTTGCCTATTGGCGGTTTTCTCGTACAATCAAAACGAGTCCTGACCCCGGGCATCACACCGTACCATCAATCCTCACCGCCCGGGGGATTGTCTCTTCAACCTCCCGCGTAGCCCATCCCTGGCCCGTCCGGATATAATGGAGTTCCCTGACCCCTTTCGCGGGTGGGCCCAATGTGTGTTTTGCGGGAGGGCTCTCCCTTTTGGGAATCTTCTATGAACAGGGCGGGTATGGATGCTAACCGTATCTGGCAGGCAGCCTTAGGTGAACTTCAACTGGAACTGACGCGCGCTACCTTTGAGACCTGGCTACGGAATTCTCGCCTGGTCGCCTGCGAGGATGGCGTCTTTGTGGTCGGCGTCGCCAACACCTACGCGCGGGATTGGCTGGAGAGCCGGCTCCGGGCTGTTGTGGCGCGCGTTCTCACCCGCCTCACCGGTCGGACCGCCTCTGTACGGTTTGTCGTCTGGGAAGGACAACAGGAGGAGCCAGAAACGGCTCCCATGCTCCCCTTGCTGGCTGGGAAGACCGCTGGGTCCCCGCGCGAGCGGGAAAGCTCCAACGATACCCTGAATCCCCGCTACACTTTTGACTCTTTCGTTGTCGGGCCAGGCAACCGGCTGGCTCACGCGGCCTGCATGGCCGTGGCGGAGCGACCGGCACGTGCCTTCAACCCGCTCTTCGTTCACGGGGGTGTGGGTCTGGGGAAGACGCATCTCCTGCATGCGATTGGTCATATCTGCCGGGCCAGCGGCCTGCAGACCCTCTACGTTTCTGCCGAGACCTTCACCAACGACCTGATTGAGGCCATCCGTCACCAGACCACCGACGCATTTCGGGAAGTCTACCGTACGGTGGATGTCCTGCTGGTGGATGATGTCCAGTTCATCGCCGGCAAGGAATCCACGCAGGAAGAGTTTTTCCACACATTCAACGCTCTCCATGACAATGGGGCGCAGATTGTTATCTCCTCCGACCGTCCTCCCCGGGCGATGGCTACGCTGGAAGAGCGACTGCGCTCCCGCTTTGAGTGGGGGCTTATCGTGGACATCCAGCCCCCCGACCTGGAGACGCGCATCGCGATTCTGCGCTGGAAGGCGGCCGGGCTGGGCATCCCGGTCCCCGATGAAATCTGCTTCCTGATCGCCGAGCGGTTCCAAAGCAATATCCGGGAACTGGAGGGGGCGCTGAACCGCGTGGTGGCGGTTGCCACTTTAACTCACCAGCCCCTGACACCCGAACTGGCAGCGAAGGCGCTGGAGGACATGGTCGCCCGTGCCCGGCCTCCGATTACCCCAGAATCCATCATCCAGGCCGTGGCGGATTTTTATAACCTGAGTGTGGAGGAACTGACGGGTACCAGTCGGCGACAGGGTGTCGTTCGCCCGCGCCAGGTGGCGTGTTATCTGCTGCGCCATGAGGCGGGCGCGTCCCTGCCCCAGATTGGACAGTGGCTGGGCGGGCGGGACCATACTACCATTCTGCACGCTTGCGAACGGATCACGACTTTGCTGGAGGAAGACGGCGCTCTTCGGCGGGAGGTCCAGGCGATTCGGGAACAGTTGTACCGGGAACCCACGGCACGGGGAAAGACCTATGCCGTGCCTCTATCCCGGCGATAACCCCATGCTGCCCCTGATACCGCAGAAACCCTTTACTTGAATCTCGCCCCCCAGATGTGCCAGGCACTTATGGCCTTCTGCCAGGCCAAAAGAACAAAAAGAAAATTTTTCACTGCGGCGGCTTCGCCGCCGCAGTGAACAAAATCTTTCTTTTAGGCTGCGGAAGCGGTCAGAGGCCTATGCAGGAAGACTGTGGGCCAAAAGGCCAAAGTTGAGGGAAAGGGGATTGGGGGTGGGATGGGGGCAGAACCGCTCCCCGCACCTCTCTAAAAACCCACACTTGTAAGAGCGCTTCGAGCCGGAAGGGGTAGCGGCAAAGGGCCACACCGAAGGCCACGGCCCGAGAGGCCTCGCCTCGTGGGGCTCGCCCGAGGCACCGTCGGGGGTGGGTAAGGAAGCACCCTGCCGGCCTTTTGTCCCAACTCGCGTCCGAAACTCAGAGTTTGGGGTTGACTTTTCGGGTCAGTGGAGGTAAAATTTCCACCGTGAGGTGGAGGATGCCACTGTACGAGTATATCTGCCAGCAATGTCAGCACCGTTTTGACGCGCTGCGGCCGATGTCCAGCGCAGATGCTCCCATTGCCTGTCCGCACTGCGGCAGCCAGGAGACCCGGCGGGCGATTTCGCTTTTCGCGGCCATCGGCAGCGAAGGAATCATTGCCGGCGGTGGCTCTTCCTGCACCTCCTGCTCGGCGACTTCCTGCGCTGGCTGCGGTTCCCGGCGTTAGACGGATCCGGTATCAAAAACAGGCCGGCGGTACAGCATTTTTCCATACCGCCGGCCTGTTTTTACAGCGGGTAACTCCCGTTACCGTGAGCCCCCCGACGGATTAACCCCAGAACCCCCCGAATGTCCACCTCGGAAATGGGACCCTCCCGCACGACCACGGGCGGCCATCGGGTACAATCCACCACCGTGGAAGTGGACCCGATGGGTACCCAGCCACCGTCAATCACCAGGTCTACCTCAGAATCCAGTTGAGCCAGTACTTCCTGAGCGTTCCGGGCAGCCGGATGGCCTGGGAGATTGGCGCTGGTGACCGCCAGCGCTCCCCCGGCGGCCCGGATGAGTGTCCGGGCCAGCGGCAGGGCGGGCACGCGAATGCCAACCCGGGGCCCTTCCCCGATTTCCGGCGATACGATCTCGGTGCGAGGAAGCATCAGTGTCACAGGGCCGGGCCAGAAGTGTTGGGCTAGCGGCTGAACGGCTTCCGGCAGTGTAGCGAAGCGAGGGAGTTCTTCAAGACCGGAAAGGAGCAAGGCGATGAATGCGCCATCGCCCCGGCCCTTGATCCGCCGCATGCGGTGCAGGGCTTTGGTGGAATCAGGGAGAGCGGAGAGGCCATAGACGGTGTCGGTAGGGAATACGACCAATCCTCCGGCCCGCCACACGGCCAGGGCCTGTTCTACCGCGTCGGGCTCTTCCGCCCGAATTACCCGGGTTTTCACAGAATGACCTCCAGTATCCGGTCCTGGCCCGCCAGGTCGGGGTGAATCCGGATGTATGCCGTCGGGAACGCCGCTTGGGCCAGGGCGGCGACACCGAGGCCTTGCCCGGCACCGATTTCCATCAAGAGGGCTCCGCCCGGGCGCAGCAATCGGGCCGCATCCGCCAGCAACCGCCGGATCACCCTCAGCCCTCCCGGCCCGCCGTCCAGCGCCAACCGGGGCTCATGCTCCCGCACCGACTCCGGCAGGGATGCCCATTCCTCCTCGGCCACGTAGGGCGGATTGCTGACCACCAAGTCCACCGGGCCCCTCAGCGGGGATGCCAGGTCGGCCTGCAGGAAATGGATACGGTCCGCCACGCCATGACGGCGGGCGTTTGTCGCCGCAACGCCCAGAGCGGCACGGGAGAGGTCGGTCGCGTAGATGCGGGCGCGGGGCAACCGGACCGCCAGGGTAACCGCTACACACCCGCTCCCGGTTCCCACATCCACCACTGTTCGGGGAGCCTTTTCCAGCGCCCACTCTACCAGCGTCTCCGTCTCCGGACGGGGGATGAGAACCTCTGGTGTGACGATGAACTCCAGTCCGAAGAACTCCACCTTTCCGGTCAGGTAGGGGAGGGGAACATTGGCCCTCCGGCGGGCCAGCAGGTCCCGATACCGGATATGCTCGTCGGCGGCGAGGAGCCGCTCCGGGTGGGCCAGGAGTGCCGTCCGGGTGAGCCCGGTCACGTGGGCCAGCAACACTTCCGCCTCCAGCCGGGGCGTCTCGGTGACGGAAGCCAGCAGGGCGGCCCCTTCCCGCAGCGCAGCGCCAACGGTCTCTTCGTTTCCGCAGTTGGTATGGAGTGACTGGACAATCAACTATAGCCGATTGGGGAACACGGATGCTCCCGGAGAAACGCGGATACAGCCGGGGCTTGTCCGTGAGATCGGTGAACGGATCAGATTAAAAGAGCGATCGGGCGGTAGTTTTTCTGCCCCCTCCCGCCAATGATTCGGACGTCTTGAACTGTGGTGACAACCTTCCCATCCGGCTGTCGGATGAATTGGGTTGTACCCTGGCTATCTAACGCAATGTAGAATAGATCGCCCGGCTGGGGATCGCCAGGGTGGGTGAGAACGTAATCTCCGATATGCCCGGACGGTGGCTGGATTTGCTGCCACACTTGCGGCGGGATAGGAAAGACGCAACAATCAGCCGTAAGGACCAGCCAGTTTCGCAGAGGAACCACCCGCAGGGTTTTCCCCTCCAAAATCAAATTAACATCGCGGGAGTACTCCCCCCACAGCGTCGCCGTAGCCCCGTCGGCAAAGACGATAGGGAGAAACAGGGTCGGGCTCCTCTGGTAATGGTCGTATGTGATCAGTCTTTCTATCAGGTGTTGAATCCATTTCGCTAACTGACCGCACTGGTTGACCCGTTCTCTTTGATTGCGCTCTATCCAGTACCGGCGGGCTGTATCCAGCAACCCTTGGGCTGTATAGTATTCGTTAAGGGCTCCCGTATCGCCGCTCAGATGGCGGACCAGACCGAGGTTTAAGGTGGCGATGGCTTCGTTATGGCGCTGGTCGGGGCCGGGTTGCTGCCGGAATATCTCGCGGGCCCTTTGGGCCAGACGGTGAGCTTGCTGGAGGCGACCCGTCCCCCAGCAGATGTTGCTCAGGCAGAGGGCCGCCATCCCCTCACCGATGGGATGGTGTCCCTGACGGGCCACATTCAGGGCTTCCTCCAGAAGCCGTTCCGCGGCTTCCAGATTCCCCGTTTTCAGGAGGTCCAATCCCCGAACCACTATCCGCACGCTGGGGATGTCCTGGCTACTTTCCATATAAAGTGCGCTGATCGGGATCGCCCATAGAATTTGGCCCACCATCTCGCTCCCTTTGCATAGATTATTTCATCAGCATCCGCTCCTCGCCCAGCAGTTGTTGGAGCCGATGGAGGGTGCGGATGGCCTCCGGCGGCAGGAAAGCGCGGGTGAAGGGGTCGTAGGACATCAGGCGCAGAGTTTCGGCCAGACGGGTCGCCAGCAGGTACGAACGGAGTTCGGCGTCACTGACCGCGACCGATTGGAGTTCCCGAATCAGGGTGATGAGCATCTCCGCCTGGGCTCGGGCGCGCACCGCCTCCATCCGCAGCAGTTCCGCCTCTCCTTCCACCCGGGTTGCCGCCGCCTGGCTCTCCCACTCAGCCCGCCAGGTCTCTATCCATTGGGTGGGGATTTGTTCGTCCTCCACTTTGATCTCCCCCAGTTGGACGCTCAGGATGCGCGCCCCGACCTTCGGCGCTTCTTGCTGCAACTGTTCTTCCAGACGGCGACGGATGACCTCTCGGGGATATTCCATCTCATCCCCCGTGGGGCCCAGCAGCCAATCCAGGTAATACTCTGCCAGAATGTTGCGCAGGATTCCTTCGGTGAAGCCCACCACCACCCGTCCCCGCCAGTCCATTGGGGGCCCTTTGAAGTCCGGATCCCGTATCCAGCGGGCCGTAGCAGCCCTGAAGACCGCCTCGGCGGTAAACGGATAGGGCTCATCCTCCGTCGGCGGTTTCGGTGCCCCGCCGTCGGGTCGGTCGTCTATCTTGAAGCGGATGTCGGCCTCGCAGACGACCGGGATCCCATCCCGGGTCATCCCCTTGACCGGGAATGTCCACTGCTGTGGCCGAAGGTCTATGATTTCCCAGATCTTCTCAAATGGTTCCAGATAGGGGTAATTCCTCGGTTTAGGGAGGTGAGCACTCAGAACCCGTTCCAGTCGCCCGCACCGCTCTGTCACAACGGCGGAATCGTTGTAGATGACCAGATATCCCGGGCCGCCCACGCGGTGGAGGACGGAGTTCTCTCCGGCGGCCAGTTGGCCCTCTTTAACCAGCAGGTACGGTCCGAACTTCCAGACTCCGAAGAGCAGACGGTAGAGAAACAACCCAGCCTCTCCGAGGGTGCGAATCTTATAGAGAGTTTGGACGAAAGAAGCCGCAGTCCGGGCCGCCAATACAATGGCGATGAGACATGGGATAGCGTAGACGACGCTGAGGACAGCGAAGAGGAGAGGGTTCGTAGGCTTGCCTCCCTGGGCGATCCAGGCCAGCAGCATTCCCAGCAGGGTCACCAGAGTGATGGCTGGGGCAGCAAAAGGGAGTACCCGCTTCAGGTGTCGGAAAGCCCATTTGGGGGTCATGACGATGCCTCCTTCCCTCCGATCTCCGTCCCCAGGCGGCGCAGGTCTTCCGGCATTTCGCGAGGCAGATAGCGCCGCATCATCGGCTGCTGGGTCATCTCCTCCAGGACCTTCAAGAACTGTTCAACGATTCTCTGCGGCGTGACCGGCGTGTCGGGGCGGTCCAGTTCCGCCAGTTGCTCCCCCAGTGTCAGGATGAGGTGGGCCTGGGCTTCGGCGCGGGCCTGCTCTATGCGCCAGAGCCGCTCCCGCTGACCCTCAGCCTGCTGGACCAGAATCCGGCGCACCCATTCCGCCCGCCAGTTGCGCACGCGATCCCTCAGGACCTCTTCTCTGACCGGCAACAAGTTACTGATTCCACCGCCAATTAACTGAATACCAAAGGGCTCCAGTTCCCCCCGCAGGCGGTCCCGGAACTCCCGGGCAATGCGGACCCGGGGTGGCTCCTCGCCCGGGTCATACCGGTAGAGGTCGTCAAAGTCGTACCGGGCCAGGATGTCCTGGAGGATGCGGGTACCATACAGTTGGGGGAGTTCGTCCCAGGTGTGCTGGTGGTGGTCAGGCCCTCCGGCGACGGCCATCATCTGGGCATGGACGGCCCGGAAGGCGGCGCTCTTGCGGTACGGGAATGGTTCCCCCAGGCGCGGCTGTTGCTCCCCCCGGTCAATCTGGAAGGGGGTGAAGGCCAGCACTTTAACCTGGATGCCGTCCCGCGTCAGGCCTTGCACGGTGAACGCGCGCAGTTGGGGGCGCAGGTCCAGGGTCCGCATCGGGCGGTCGGCGAAGCCAGTAAAGGATAGCCCTGGCCCCTGTGCTCCCTTGAATCTGAGTCCACTGGAGACAGCCACCGCGTGGTCGCAGTCGGAGATAATGATACCGCTCCCAGTGGCAAACATAGACAGCGTGTCTCCCTTTCCTCGCTCCTCAATCTTATCCTCCTCCCGGGGCTCATCGGTCACAACCCAGAACGGATAATTCTGCCTCGAAAGGAAATCCAGCAGAATTTTGAAAACCTGCCTGCACTCTCCCAACCGCTGGCGGATGCGCTCCAGCCGGGAAAGGGAGGGACTCGGGGGGGGAAAGGGCAGCAGAAAGCCCCCTAATAGAAAGAGCCCAATCAGGAACGTCGCTCCGGAAAGAAGAATTTCTGCTACCAATAGTGCCGACTTCAGTGGCTGGGGAAGCGGCACGATCGCGAATATCCATACCAGCCATAGAATGATCAGGAGCAAGAGGCCGATTACCGCAATCCCCTTACGGCTTTGTAGCCCTATGACCATCAGGAAGAAAAGGACGAAATTGGTGAGTAGAAGGGCCAGGCCCAGACTGAAAAGCCAAGAGATGAAAGGAGAAGGAAAAAGAAGCAGGAGGATGAACAGAGGGGCCAATAGAGCGATCAGGAGAAGAGGCAGATAGATCAGGTAGATCATCTCCAATCCACCTGCTCGGTCTGAGAGGCCCTCATCCGGGAGAAAGAGGTTCTGTGCTGCCATAATGCTCCAATCCTCTGGATAGTGCCTGGTATGGAGAACGCTGACACCGCCGGCCCGGTCTCTACGGGGCGCCGGCATACTGGCTGTCACCAACAAAATGATACTCCAAAAGGAGATTTCGTCAAGGTGGGGCAGCCTGATACGTGCCGGACACTTTCGGGAGTGCCGGCAAGTTCTACACGGTCAGCACCGATAGAAGATAGGCGGTATCCACCCGGCGGGTTCGCTGGACGGCGCGCCGCTTGCGGAGCATGCGGGGGATGCCCAACAGGCCTGCCAGCATACCCCGCAGCCGGGCCCGTGCCGCCGCCCCCCGCCAGGCCCGCAGCGCCTCTCCCGCCAGTTGGAGTTGCGCCCGCAGAATGGCCCGCCAGTACCGTCGCCAGAGGTCGCCCGGATAATCTTTCACCAGCAGGTAGATAAAATTTCGCCCGTCGTAGAAACTGGCAGTGACCCCACCCCCGGTGGCGCTCAGTTTGTGGTAGACGACGGCGCGCGGCGTGTAGACGCACCGCCACCCGGCCAGTTGCGCCCGCCATGCCAGGTCCACGTCCTCGCAGGAATAAAAGAAGTCCTCATCCAGCAGGCCGACCTCATCCAGCATCACCCGCCGATAGGCCGCGCTCCCTCCGCATGCGCTGAAGACGTATTCTTCCCGGTCGTACTGGCCCACGTCGGTCTCCCAGACGCCCCGGTTGCCGGGTCGACCATCCACCCGATAGTAGTCCCCAGCGGTATGGAGGACGTCCCGGCGGTCAAAAAGGCGCATTTTGGAGGCAACCAGGCCCGCTTCGGGATGCCGCTGGAAGGCCGCCACCACTTCCTCCAGCCAGTGGGGGTCGGCCTCAGTGTCGTTATTCAAGAGGACGATAAACTCGCCGCGCGCGGCCTGGATGCCCGCGTTGCAGGCTCCGGCAAATCCCCGGTTCTTCCCCAGGGCCAGCACCCGCACCTCGGGATAGTCCCGCTCCAAAAGGGCCAGCGAGCCATCTATTGACCCGTTATCCGCAACGATGACCTCAAAATCCCGGAAAGTCTGGAGGCGAAGGCTATCCAGGCAGGTCGGTAGATGGGCCGCGCCGTTCCAGTTAGGAATAATGACGGTAACCAGTGGGGTCTTCATTGGATAAGCGACCGGTACAATTCCTCAATCCGGTCGGCGATGCGGGGCCAGGCGAATCCTTCGGCCCAGCAGGCCGCCCGCAGCCCCATTCGCCGCCGGAGCCCCTCATCCGTCAGCAGGCGGACGATTTTCGCCGCCAGCGCCTCCGCGTCCCGCGCTGGCACCCGGTACCCCGTCTGCCCGTGGCGGACCAGGTAGGCCAGCCCGCCCACATCCGAGGCGATGACAGGGGTCCCGCAAGCCATTGCCTCCAGCGCCACCATCCCGAAACTCTCGTAGTCGCTGGGCATTACGACCATCTCGGCGGCAGAGTAGTAATATGGAAGCATATCCTGATCCTGGGCGCCCAGGAAGGTGACCACGTCCCCAATCCCCAGTTCCTCCCGCAACTCCTGCAGCCGGATCATCTCATCGTTATCTTCCACGCTGTACGGGTTGCCGCCGATGATGGGGACGCACATCCTGCAGACCAGTTCGGGATGGCGCCGGGCGATCAGCGCAATCGCCTGGAACAACGTCTCTATCCCTTTCAGGGGTTCTATCCGGCCCACGAAGAGAATGCTCCGACAGGTCGGGTCCAGCGCCAACTGTTCTTTGGCCTGCACGGCGGGGATGGGATGGAACCGCTCCAGGTCCACCCCCGGCGGGATTACCCGGATGCGGACCGGGTCAGCCCCGTACAGACGGACCAGTTGCTCCTCCTCCACCGGTGTCGCGGCGACGATGCAGTCGGCGAAGCGGACAATCTCCGTCTCCGTCTCTATCCGCAGGGGGGGCTCCTGCTCCTGGGGGGTGCGGGCGACGGCGTTTTTCATGTGGCCCAGGGTGTGGAACATGTGGACGATGGGCACGCCCCAGGCATCCCGCAACGCCCGGGCGGCCCAGCCGGAAAGCCAGTAGTGGCTGTGGATAACGTCGTAGCGGATGCCGTCCGCCTCCGCCTGGGCCAGCACCCCCGCCACGAACTCCGGCAGGTGGTCATAGATCCGGTGTTTGGGGTACGGCTGCTCCGGGCCGGCGGGGATATGGATGACCCGCGCGCCGCGCCCCAGCGCGGTGTTGATACGGGGGATGGTGGGGTCCTGGGAGCGGGTGTACACATCCACCTGATGCCCCCGCCGGGCCAGTTCGCGGGTCAGGTCCCGGACGTAAACGTTCATCCCCCCGGTCTCTTTACCCCCGAGGGTCGCCAGCGGACAGGTATGGACGCTGATTTGGGCGATGCGCATAGGATGAATTCACCACCAAGACAAAAAGACGCAAAAAACTTCGTGTCTTGGTGGTTTTGATCAAACCACTCCGGCGGAACGCCAGCGAGCAATGGTGTCGGGGTCGTAGCCCAGTTCGCCCAGGATGTCGGCGGTGTGCTCCCCCGGGGCCGGAGCGGGGCGAAGTTCGGGGGCCGGGGTGGCGGAGAGGGCCAGCGGGGGGAGCAATCCGGCTCCACCTGGCGGCGGGACCATCCCCAGTGCCTGCACGGCGGGCGAATCCAGCGCCTCTCCCAAAGTATAGACCGGTTCGCAGCAGGCGTCCACTCCGGCCATAACCTCCGCCCACTCCTTCCGGGGGCGGGTACGGAAGAGAGCGCGCATCCCCTCCCAGGTTGGATTGCCGGGGACGGCGGGCGCAAACTGCTGGTCCAGCCAGTCCTCCCGCCCTACCACGCGACAGAACACAGCCCAGAACTCCGGCTCCAGCGCCGAGAGGGTCACGAACTCGCCGTCGGCGGTCTCGTAGATGTTGTAACAGACGACCCCGCCGGTCAGAGTGCTGGCGCCCCGGGCCATCGGCTGCCCGCCCTGCAGGTGGGAGACGGCGATGGGGAGCAGAGAGAGCGCCCCGCCCAAGAGCGACGCGTCCACCCGTTGCCCCCGGCCCGTCCGCTCCCGGTCTATGAGCGCCAGCAGGATACCCACCGCCGCCCAGAGCGCGC
>DAOTWK010000119.1:0-9508 GCA_034435815.1 Anaerolineae bacterium
ACTCTAACACTCCGAATATCCACAGGTATAGCAACGACGGCAGCCTTCTTCGCTCACCAGCGTCGCATGACCACATTCGGGGCAGAGGTCGCCCAGAGGGAAGAGCGGGAGTTGGGCAGTGGCGGCCTCCCGCTCCGGCGGAGCCTCCAGCCCCAGAAACTCCGCCAGAACTTGGGCGACGCCGTCGGGCAGGGATTGCACCCGGTCCCGCCCGAACCCTGTCGGGCGCCCGCCCCCAATGCCCCGCAATTGCTTCACCACCTGCTGGAGACGGCGCCGGGCCGGAAGCGGGGAGGGAACCCGAAGAATCAGAGAAATCAGCCGACCCATCGCCTCCGCCACCGCCGCCGTATCCGACCCGGCCTTGCCCACGTTCAGGAAGACCTCAAACGGCTCCCCTTCCCCATTGCAATTCACGGTGACATAGGCGGTCCCGAGAGGAGTATTGATGCGATACGTTCGTCCCTCCAGAATGTGCGGGCGGGGGCGAACCGGCATCAGCACAGAGGCCGACGGAGACATCCCCACTGATGCCTCCGCGCGGGCCTTCCGGACCGCCTCCGTCTCCAGGACCACTTTCTCCCGAGAACCAGTCACGTAGACCGTCAGCCCTTTGCAGCCCAGTTTCCAGGCCAGCATGTAGGCGCGAGCGACGTCCTCAGGGGTAGCGTCGGCGGGGAAGTTGATGGTTTTGGAGATGGCCGCGTCCACAAAAACCTGTAACGCCGCCTGCATCCGCACGTGTTCCTCAGCGGTGATGTCCCCGGCCACGACAAAGACATGGCGGATTTCCGGCGGCACCTCAGGGACATCCTGGCAACTCCCGGTAAAGAGGACCTGCTCCAAGATGCGCTCCCGGGTGGGCTCATCTATCCCGGCCCGCCCCAAAGCCTGTAGGAATAAGGGGCTGACATAGCGGAGTTCTATTTCCTTCCCCTCATCGTGGACTTTGCGGGTGTAGGCCAGGGCGTAGACAGGCTCGCAGCCGTACGCCTCGCAGCCTGCGATGGTGCCAATGGTACCGGTCGGGGCAATGGTCAACTGGGCCGCGTTGCGGATGCCGTACCGCCGGATGCCCTCTAAAATCTCCTCCCAATCCAGCAGGGGACGCCCCCACTGCTTCAGCCGGGTATATGGAATCAACGGGACCGGCGGGGTCCAGCGCAGGTTTTCAGGATCATAGATGCTCCCCCTGAGGGCCGGGAAAGGGCCCCGTTCCCGGGCCAGCGCAATGCTGGCCCGCATTGAATGATAGCGGATGAATTCCATAATCTGGGAAGCCAGTTCCTGAGCCTCCTCGCTGCCGTAGCGGACGCCCAGCATATACATCACATCCCCCAGGGCCATGATGCCCAGCCCGATGCGGCGGGTGCGGCGGGCCGCCTCTTTCAGTTGGGGAATGGCGGGGACGTAGGCATTGGCATCCACCACGTCGTCCAGGAAGCGGACGGCCTGCTCTACCGTTTTCTGGAGAAGGTCCCAATCTATGCGGGCGCGGCCGTCGGACTGCGCGACATGCCGGGCCAGATTGATGGAACCCAGACAGCAGTTCTCGTACGGGAGCAGGGGCTGTTCGCCGCAATTGTGGACGTAGAAGCCGTTGGCGTCAAAAGCATGGACGCCGGGAACCCGCGCGTCGTACACAATGGCCTTCCCGCGCGGCTCTATGGCGACAACCTCGTCCACGAACCGTTCCCGGTTCATCCGCCAACGGTGGGTTTCCAGGCCCTGGCGCAGCCGGGCAGACTTCCCTTCGTGGACAAAGCCGACCCGTTGGGCAAACCAGGCCAGATTTTCCCCGCCGATGACCAGTTCATACCGGGGACGAACCGGACTATGCCGCAGACCGCCCCCACCATCCGGAAGCAGAGAAGTTCCCCCCTTCCGTCGGTTCCGGCAGAGGGTAGAGACAATGCCCAGCCGGTGGAGCATCCGCTGTATCGCTTCCAGCAAGGAAAGGTCGGACTGGGCCAGACGAACCGAGAGGCCTTTCCCCTGGCTTCCGATAACTGTCCCCTCCGCATCAAAGAGGCCGCAGAGGAAGCCCGCGTGGAAGTCGCTGCTGGTCTGTTCTATCTCCGGTGCAATGCCCTCAGACTCCTCGGAGAGGCCGTAGGCGCGGGCCAGGTCGTAAAGGGCCCTGGAGCGGAGGCGATACTCGCCCCGCTGGGAGATTGGGACGAAGCCCTGAAAGTCGGCCTGATGGGGAAAATAGGCCAGGAGAGACTCCACTTTCCGGCGAACCGCTTCGGGGCCTGGCCCATCGCCCCATACGGAAATGACAGCCTGTCCGTCGGCGAAGGTCCCGTCGCCGACCAGAAGGCCCAGCAGGTAGCCCTCTTCCCAGGTCCCCCGGCCTCCCCAGGTGGCATCCCGGTGTTCTCCCAAGAGGACCCGGTCGCCGATTTTCAGGTCGCCAGCCCGCCGCCACTCCGATTCTATCGTGTGGCGGGTCATCCGAGTGACCACCCGTAACGGATGTTCGGGGGTGACGGTCAGGCGGAAACCCCGGCGGGTCCGGATTTCCAGCGTCTCCCGCTCCCCGGTGCAGAAGAAGCCCTCCGCAGAAGTGGGATGGAAGCGACCGTTGACCAGCAGGGAGACCGGCACCCCGATCAACTGCTCCACCTGCGCAGGGCCCCGGTCGGTCACCACCCAGGTATCTCCGGTCAAGCAGGGGTTAGTGGCCTCGTAGGCTCCCAGATGGGGACATGGATTGGAACGGTTCATCGCGTCCAGAAAGAGGACACCCGGTTCGCCGTTGCGGTGGGCCTGACGGACAATCTTGTCAAAAAGTTCTCGCGCCCGCACTCGTTTGTAGACCTTGATCGGGATACCGGCCTGTTCGGCCTCCTCCAACGTCCCGTTAAAGGTGCGGTAGGCCGGATGGAGAACGTCGGGGAAGCGCAGTTCCCATTCCTCGTCGTTCTCTACAGCCCGCATAAATGCATCGGTGACACCAACAGAGATATTGAAATTATTGATGGCGTGCTCATCAGTCTTGCAGGTGATGAATTCTTCAATATCGGGGTGGTCTACCCGGAGGACGCCCATGTTGGCCCCTCGGCGGGTGCCGCCCTGGCTGATAATCTCGCAGGCCAGGTCGTAGACCCGCATAAAGCCAACGGGGCCGGTGGCCTTCCCGCCGCTGGAGAGGACCACGGCCTCTTTGGGGCGCAGGCGGGAGAAGGAGAAGCCGGTGCCTCCCCCCGTCTGGTGGATGAGGGCCATATTGCGCAGGGTCTGGAAGATACCGTCGTCACGACGGCCCATATCGTCGCTGACTGGGAGGACGAAACACGCGGCCAGTTGCCCCAACGGGGTTCCCGCCCCCGTGAACGTCGGAGAGTTAGGGAAAAAGCGAAGAGAGGTCAGCAAGTCATAGAAAATCTCCTCGGCGGCCCGCGCATCTCCGTTCCAGGCCGTCTCCACCGCTGCAACGTGATGCGCTACCCGACGGAACATCCCCTCCACCGTCTCAACGGGTTTCCCGTCGGGTCCCCGACGCAGATACCGGCGTCTCAGCACTTCCAGCGCATTCGGCGATAGGCGGTCTATGACCGAATCCTGAGGTCTCTCCTGCGACATAGATCTCCTCCTCCCGCTCACCGAAGAGTGCCAGCGGAAGATAATTCGCCTTCCAGCAGGCGGTTAATCTCGGCACGCACTGCTGCCAGGTCCTCCAGTCCCAGATAGACGATGGCGTAGCGGATATAGGAAACGGGGTCCAGTTCCCGCAATTCCGCAATGACCCGGTCGCCGATCATCTTGCTGGGGACTTCGGTCCGCCCGGTCTGGCGGATGTACTCCTCCACCCGGTCAGCCAGCCGCTCCAGTGCGTCGGCCGAAATGGGCCGACGGGCACAGGCAGTACGCAATCCCGCCAACAGTTTTTCCCGACTGAATTCTTCCCGACGACCGTCCCGTTTAATCACCAGCGGCGTCGTGAGAATCGCCCGCTCCAGAGTGGTGAACCGCTGTCGGCACTGAGGGCACTCCCGGCGCCGCCGGATTCCCCGAGCATCGTGGTCAGTGGCAATGACATGAGTGCGTGAAGCACCGCAATATGGACACTGCATGAGGCTCCTTTCTATGAGGCAACCACCAGATATGGTGGTAAAACCCCCTATAAACACCATATATGGGGGGAAGTGGCAGTTATTATACCACACTCTATTACGAGCGCAAGTGACAGGGGGGCTGGCAGGAAAAAGGGAGAAGGTTTATCCGGGGGAACGGCGGGCCAATTGCCGCCTCTTTCCAATCCACCAGACCATGCGCAGGAACCGCAGGGTGTCCTTGATAGGGTGAAAATAACTGGGTTTGCCGATGCCGTAGATCGTGCGAATGGGGACCCAACCGATGGGCAATCCCAACCGGACCGCCTCGGCAATCATTTCCACTTCCATCTCAAATCCGGTAGTGGTCAGATGAAAGGCCTCCAGCGCCCGTCGGGTGATGATCCGGTAGCCGCTCTGATTATCCGGGATGTAGCGACCCAGGGCCAGCGACAGCAGGAAAGTCCCCAAGGGGGTAGACCACCAGCGCGGCCAGGGCATGCGGCGAAACTCCCTCCGCCCAATGATGAGGTCTCCCGCTCCCGCCTCCAGCGCGGCCAGGAACTTGGGAATCTCGGTCGGGTCGTGCTGCCCGTCGGCATCCAGGGTGAGGACGGCATCGTAGCCATGTTCCAGGGCCCAGGCAAAGCCGGTCTTCAGGGCGGCCCCTTTGCCCTGATTGTGGGGGTGCTGGACCACCATCGCGCCCGCCGCGCGAGCCACCTCTGCCGTCCCGTCGGTGGAGCCGTCGTCCACGACGAGGACGGGGAGAAAGGCCCGCGCGCCTTCTACGATGCGGCCAATCCTCGGCGCTTCATTCCATGCCGGAATGAGGGCCAGCACCCGGTGGGTGGTGGTCTTCGGTAGAGTCTCCGATATCTGCTGCATCTGCAAGGGCAAGAGAGATTTCGCCGCGGCGGCGATGCTGCCGCGGCGAAAGTGACCGGCTCTCAGGAACAGGTCTTGTTCAGCGATAGAAGACTTTTAGACTATTGGGGCCGGCAGAGACGCCCAGCCCGGTACGCCCCCGTGTACCGGCGGCAAAACCGGTCCCGCCCCAAGACGACCTCCGCCGCCAGCAGCATTCCCATCACACCCCGGTCCAGCGGGTCCATAATGGCCGCATCCAGTCCCTCGTAGAGGGCCAGCGTCAGAAAGGCCTGGTTGACCAGGGAGCGCAGTGGCAGTCCGAACGAAACGTTGCTCAGACCTACGCTAAAGCGAATATTGGGGTACTGGGCCCGAAGGGTGCGCATGGTCTCCAATGCGACCAGCGCGCCGTTCTGCTGGGTGGCGACAGCCATCACCAGCGGGTCTATGTAGACCTGTTCGTCTGGGATGCCCGCGGCGCGGGTCCGCTCTATGATGTTGTGGGCCACCCGTAGCCGGTCCTCCACGCCCTTCGGCATCCCGGCATCATCCAGGAGCATCGCGATCACACCCGCAGTGCGACCCGGAATGAGGGGGAGGATCCCCGTCAGGCGGGATTCCTCGCCGCTGATAGAGTTGATGAGGGGCGGACGGACTGTCCGTTCCAGCGCGGCGGCCAGTGCGCAAGGGTTGGCGCTATCCAGGCAGAGCGGGACCTCTACTACTGCCTGAACGGTCTCCACCAACCAGACCAGGTCCTCAGGCTCGCGCGTTGCCGGAGTCCCGGCATTGACATCAATGTAACTGGCTCCGGCTTCGGCCTGCCGTCGGGCCAGGTCTTGGATAAAGGCTGCGTCCCGCTCCAGGACGGCCGCACCGACCTTCTTCAAAGTGCCGTTGATTTTCTCGCCGATGATCAGCATGTTCTAAATCTCCCTCCGGGATGAATATTATACCACGAAGTTCCGAAACACCAATCGGTGTGGGATCAAGATAATTTATCCTATCTCATCCCACCCCCATTCCCCTTTCCTCTCCCTCTCTCAGCGGCGAGAGAGGGGGAGGGGCAGGGGGTGTGGGTTTTTGCAGCGGTGGCCTTCGGCCGTCGCCGCAAAAACCCGTAATCATCCCTCTCCCCCCACGAAGTAGACCGGGAACACTCTCACCAGGCTCATCGGGACCGTCTTCCTGGTCAGCCGGTCAGGAGGCGCGTTGAGGCTGGAGGACATGTTGACTTCTTGCCGTGGGGATTCAGGAATCAGGTGACAGTCACCTTGAAGGTGACTGTCACCTGAAGAAGATTAGCAGGCCCCGTACTGTCGGGCCGCCTGAAGATAAGCGTGGATGTTCTCCGGCCGCGCCTGGTCAATGACGACGCCGGGGCCTAGGAAGAAGCCGCCGTCCTGACCCACCGTCTCTATCAGATTGCGGACGTAGGCCTCCATTTCCTGGGGCGTGCCCGTGTAAAAGAGGGAGCCGGGGACGTTGCCGCCGAAGCAGGCCCAACTGCCGAAGAATTTCTTGACCGCCTTCATGTCCGTCCGGTCAAAGAGCCAGACGGTCTTACCCGCGGGCAGGCCCGATTCGGCAATGATGTCCAGCCGCTCATTGTATCCGCCCTCCACGAACAGGAAGGGCACCGCGCCGCCCTCAATCAGGCCCAGCAGGGTCGCCTTGAGGGTGGGCCAGTAGAACTTCTTGAAGTCCTCGCGGGACATGAAGCCGTCGGCGCCTTTGTGGAGCGGAATCAGGACGAAGGGATGCTGGCTGAGGGTTGCTGCCTGAAGGCCCATCTGGACAGCGATAGGGACCAGCCGCTCCACCGCGGCCAGCACCTTATCGGGGCAACGGTACATATCCAGCATCACGCCCCGAGTGCCCCGCAGCGTGTCGCCCAAGATGTCAAAGGGGGCCTTGGTGAAGCCGCCCACTGTACCGGGCATGCCGTACTTACCCATCAACTCAGCGCTGACTCGCCCGGAGATTGCTCCATATTCAGCGTTCAACTGGACAGCTTCCAGGAAGGCTTTGAAGGCCTCCATCACCGGTGGCGCGCCCGAGACGCCCAGCCAGAAGGGGATAAAGGGCATCTCCATCGTGGCGAAGAAGGTGGGCAGCAACTGCCAACCTGCCAGCGCCTTGCAGATGCGGGGGACGTAGACCCGCATGCAGAAGTTCTCCGGGTCGGCGATCAACTGATCATACTCGTCCGGCCGCATATACTCGCTCTCCACCATCTGGAAGGGAAGGTTTGGGGGCAGATTCTGGGTAGGGAGCGCGCTGTCCGGCCAGCGGTAGAGGACATAGCCCAACCGGTCGTAGGCCCTGCCGGGGAGGAAGTTGGAAGCAGCCTGGTAATCCGGCATGAAGTCCTGGTGGAACTTCAGAAGCGCCTGAGCCGCCTTCTCATAGTCGTACATCATCTCCCCGTGGCTGATGCCCGCGTAGTCGGCGACAAACCCGCCCGTCAGGAGAATCGCCGGAATCTGGTCAGGCTTCTTCAACTGAACCACGTCCTTGAACCTCTGAACGCGCTGCTGGTAGGTCCGGGCCACTTCCGGGGAGGCAAAGGGCTTTCCTTCGGTGGACATCCAGGCCGAAAACAGCGCTTCTGTCTTTTCATCCGGGGTCATTTTCGCCTGCATCACTACCTCCCAATCCACTGTTTGGCAAGGTTGACGGCAGCCATTGCATCCCGGCCCCACGCATCTGCGCCTGTGTAGGCCCGCACATGCTCGTCCACGGAGCCGCCGCCAATCATCACCTTCACTTGGTCACGCAGCCTTGCTGCTTCCAGTGCCTTCACCGTCTCCTTCATGGAGTCAAAGGCCAACGTCAGGAAACCGCTGAGACCCACCACCTGGGGACGGAACTCTTTCACCGCCTCCACAAACCTCTCCGTCGGCACATCCACCCCCAAGTCCATCACCTCAAAGCCATTGACATCCAGCATGAAGACCACAATGTTCTTTCCAATGTCATGGATGTCCCCGGCCACCGTCCCAATCAGCACCCGCCCCTCCTTCTTCGCCGCAGGTGTCTGTGCCAGAATTGGCTTCACAATCTCCGTTATCTGGCCCAGAATTTCGCCCGCCATCATCAACTCGGGCAGGAAATAGATGCCCTTCTCGTAGCGCTGACCGACGAGGTCCACTGCCTGCCGCGCGGCGTCCAGAATCTCCATCGGACTGACACCGCCTTCTACCATCGCCCGGGTCAGGCGAATCGCCTCTTCCTCCTGCATATCGGCGATGGCAGTGATCAAGGCATCTTTTGACATAATTGTGCCTCCTCACAGAATGAGATTGGGGATTGGTCGTCTTCTCCCTTGGGAGCCGCCTCATTGGGCGGGAAAAAATCCTCGTAGCGGACCGTTGCTCCTGGCGGCACCACGACGAACTCATCGCGAGTCCAGGGCCCGTACAGCATTTTCCGGATGAGGGCCGTGGAACCCGGAATCTCTTCGTAGCGCAACCCGAACTGTTCCGCCGTCTGGCGAGTGTATTCCCGATACTTCTCCAGTTCGTACTGGCCGGTGTTGATGAGGGCCAGCCGGGTATAGTGGGCCAACATGATGCGAATGAGGCGGTCGGCCCGCTCCCGACCGTACTGCTGAACCATCCGCTCGTACTCGTTAAAAGGGGTATCGCCTACCTCAATCCAGCCCTTAGTCAGATAGTACGTCCCGGGCTCGCGGGCGTGCTGCTCCCGATGGGCATCCCGGGAGCCGAGGAAAATGGCGATGCAATCATCCACGCGAGGAATCACCAGGGGGGACTGACGGGCCTGGATGCCAATGACCGCCTGGGAACAGAGGCCGTAGCCGAGGATGACTGCATCGTAGGGTTTCTGCAGGACATCTATGCGTTGCTGAAGGGTGTGCCGGAGTTGCTCGGGATTGATGTGGAGGCCGAAATCCAGAATTTCGTACTCCGTGCCCTCAGGTATCAGGGGGATCATTTCCTCAATGACGGTTGCGCAGGCGAGAACGAAGAGTCGTCGGGTCATATTGACGAGTCGCTCCGTTCGGGCTATAATATGGGATAGAATTTGTGCCCGGACATCCTCTAATATTATACACTGGTATAGAGAAGACGTCAAGTGGGAAATAAGTACGCCATAGACCGAGACTCCTACGAGCCTGCCTACGCGCAACTGGCCCGCATCCTCAGCATGCAGATTGCCGAAGGGGTCTACCGCCCTGGCGACCAGTTGCCCTCTGAAGCCCAACTGGTCGCCCAGTTCGGTGTCAGCCCGATGACGGTGCGGCGGGCCATCAACCTTCTGCTCAGCCGGGGCATCGTCAGCACCGCCCAAGGGAGAGGAACATTTGTGCGCGGCCTGGTCATTACCGAAGCCACCTTTCGCCTGCAGGAAGTAGGGGAGGAAGAAGCGGAACGCACTGTCCGTCTGCTTCAGGCCACCATCCTCCCGGCCGACGAGCGGGTAGCCCGCAAACTGGCGGTTCCGAGGGGGACGCGGGTCATCTATCTGCGCCGTCTGGTCTCCCGCGCCGAAGGGCCGACGATGTACCACCGGGAGTACCTCATCTACGACCCCCGCCGCCCGGTGGTGGAGGC
>DAOTWK010000120.1:0-1740 GCA_034435815.1 Anaerolineae bacterium
GGCGGCTACCTCATCGGATTCCTTGCCGCAGCCGGGGTGACGGGCTATCTCTGCGAACGGGGCTGGGACCGGATAGTGCCCACGGCCGTGCTGGCCATGCTGGCAGGAAACGGCGTGATCTATCTCTTTGGTCTGCCGTGGTTGGCCTGCTTCGTGGGGGCGGAGAGAGCGCTTGCACTGGGCCTCTGGCCCTTTATCCCTGGCGACCTCATAAAAATCGCTCTGGCATCCCTGTTTCTCCCGGCCGGATGGCAGGCTCTGCGGCACACCACCACGAAAATGTGATTACCACGTCATCCCGTCCGGAGTCAAAAGCATTGTGAGCCAACACACAACACGGAACCCGCAACACGCGATGATCCGCAAAGTCCTGGTCGCCAATCGGGGAGAAATCGCCGTCCGGGTTCTGCGGACGTGCCGGGAACTGGGGCTGGAGACGGTCGCCGTCTACTCGGAGGCGGACCGGGATGCCCTGCATGTCCGCTATGCCGATGAGGCGTACTGTATCGGCCCGCCACCGGCGCGGGAGAGTTACCTGCGCGCCGACCGCATCATAGATGTGGCGCGGGAGGCAGGCGCGCAGGCCATTCATCCCGGCTACGGCTTTCTGGCCGAATCGGCCGCCTTCGCCCGCGCTTGCGCGGAAGCGGGACTGGTCTTCGTCGGCCCCCGGCCGGAGACGCTGGAACTAATGGGGGATAAGGTCGCCGCCCGGCAGCTGGCCCGACGGCTGGGCATTCCGGTCCTGCCGGGAACGGAACAGGCGCTGGAGGACGAGGAACTGCTGAAGGCAGCGGACCGCATCGGGTATCCGGTGGTCCTCAAAGCGGCTGCCGGAGGCGGGGGCATCGGCATCCGGGCCGCCCGGTCGCGGGAGGAACTGGAGGCCGCCATCCCACTGGCCCGGCGAGAGACAAAGGCCGCCTTCGGCGACGACGCCCTCTACCTGGAGCGCCAGATAGAAAGGGCCCGCCATATTGAAGTCCAGATTCTCGCCGACGGTCGCGGTCACGTGATTCATCTGGGGGAACGAGAGTGCTCTATCCAGCGGCGACACCAGAAGTTAGTGGAAGAGGCCCCCTCCCGCGCCCTGACGCCAGACCTGCGCAAACGGCTCTGTCGGGCCGCTGTCCTCCTGATGCGGGCCGCCCGTTACGTGGGTGCCGGGACAGTGGAATTTCTCCTGGACCCGGAGGGACGGTTCTATTTCATTGAGGTCAACCCCCGGTTGCAGGTGGAGCACACCGTCACCGAAGCGGTTACCGGGGTGGATATCGTGAAAGCACAACTGCGGATCGCCGCCGGACGAGAACTCCCGTACCGGCAGTGGGAAATCCAGCCCCGGGGTTGGGCGCTGGAGTGCCGCATCCTGGCCGAGGATCCCCAACGGGACTTTGCGCCCTCGGTCGGGCGTATCATCCGGCTGCGAGAGCCCGGAGGGCCGGGAGTGCGCGTGGATAGCGGCATCTGTGAGGGGATGACCGTCACCCCTTACTACGACTCACTACTGGCCAAACTGATTACCTGGGGTGAGACGCGCGGCGTGGCCATTGTCCGCATGCGCCGGGCACTGGATGAGTATCAGATTCTGGGCGTGACGACCAATCTGGACCTGCACCGGGCGCTGATGAACAGCCCCCGATTCTTCGGGGGACAGTTTCACACCCGCTTCCTGGAAGAGGAGAAACTGACTCCGCCCCCGCCGGAGGACGAGGAGGTCCTGGCCGCGGCGCTGGCTGC
>DAOTWK010000121.1:0-3097 GCA_034435815.1 Anaerolineae bacterium
TCACCGTCGGGCCAGGGTTGTAGAGTTCTATCCACTCGTACCCCGCGTCGTCGCCCGAAGGATTAATGAAGACCTCGGTGACCAGCGGGTAGTCTGCCGGGGGGACGTAATCCCGCAGCACCAGGGGGAGGTAGATGGGGAAGACCAGCGGCGCGTGCGCCCGCACCCAGTCGTACTCAAAGACGGCCATCAGAAAGTCGTAGGCGTCGGCAGAGGCCAGTTGCAGCGCTACCTCCCGGTTGGCTTTATGGGAAGTCTCGGTGCCATTGACGCTGCCGAGATGCACCCATTTTTCCTCTCCCACCCGCACGAAGAAGGTCTTGGCGTGCACTCCCAGCCCGGTGACGTTTCCCAGACGGCAGGAGAGGGGGATGGACTCCGACCGGGCCAGGCCGTTCAGGTAGAGACAGGTGGCGAAGTTGCTGCGGGTGTTATCATAGTACTCATCCAGCAGGACACGGACCTCCGCGCCCTGCCGGGCCGCCGCCACCAGCGCCACTACCCGGGGGTTCAGTCCCACATCTCCTACTCCAGAAGTCCAGGTGACCACCTCGTTCAGTTGCATCACGGCGACCGCATCTCCTGCCCTGGCCCGGTTCAACAGTCCCAGCAGGCCGTCGTCGGGGCGGAGGAGGTGTTCAGGGCCGTGCAGGACAGTCAGCGTCGTCGCCGTCGTCGCCAGGAGCCCGCTGAAGGGGGCGGTGTAGGTGGTCCAGTCCGGCGGGGGGAGGGGGGTGTAGCCCGACGGCGGAGCGTAGGTGGCATCGTCGTACGGCGCAACGTCTATGTGGACAGGGTCGGCGTCCCGGCGGAAGACCTCCGCCAGCCGGGCTGCCACGCCGGGGCTGTCGGTCACCAGCAGAAAGCCCCGGTGGCCCGCCGTCCCGTTGACGACGGGGTCGGAGGGCATAGAGCGCTCGGTGAAGTTGTCGGTGCTGACCAGCGCCAGGTGGTCGTCCACCAGAATGTACTTGGCGTGCTGGTAGCGGTAGCGGGCGCCCGTTCGCCCGATGAAGTAGACGGTGGACGTCGGCGGGTTATGCAGCCGCTGTACGATCCATTTCTCGTCCGGGGACATCCCGCCGGCGGGTTGGCTTTCCAGGAGGATGGTCACCACCACTCCAGCCTGGATGCGCTCCCGGATGGCCTCGTAGACTGGGACGCTCTCCAGAGTATAGGCCGCAATCTTCAGGGAACGCCGGGCCGCGCCAATGGTCTGCAGGGTGAGGGAAAGGGCCCCCTCGGGAACGACGGCGACCGTCACCTGCGCCGACGCAGTAATCTCGGCGGGGAAGAAGAGGTCCTCCAGGTCCCAGCCGGGGTAGCGGAGTTTGCGGCCCCGGAGCGGGTCTTGAGGGTCCTGGGCCCAGTCGGCGGCGGTGTCGGTATCGGGGACGGGGAGGCCGGTGGCGGGGTGCAGTTTGCGGTAGAGGACCTGGCCGGAGGAGAAGCCGGAGTACGGGTAAGGGACAGCGGGGCCGGTCCAGCCCTGGGAGGCGGAGCCGGTGCCGTAGGCCAGCGCGTCCACCACCACCGTGCCGGTGACCAGAAAGGCCGCCTCGCCGCCGTCGGTGAAGCCGGGCCAGGAGTCGGGGAGGAGGGGGACAGGCCGCTCGCTGGCAGTATCGGCCCAGTCCGCATCAAAGCCCCATACAGGGTAGAAGCCGTCGCCGTCCCGGGCCAGCCAAAGGATGCGGCCGGGCCCGATCTCGGCCCCAGCGGGGAAACAGACGTGGGAGGTGGAGGAGGGAGAGGGAACGTCGTCCAGGCACCAGCCGGAAAGGGCGGCGGTGTACGGGCTGAGGTTGATCAGGGCGGCCGCCTCGCCGCTGCCGGAATAGTTGACAGGGGCCAGCGCGTAGAGGCGGACGGCGGGGATGACCGGGGCGCTCCAGGCGGCGGTGGCGGCCCCTCCGCCCGATTCGGTCGCGATGGCGGTGAGGGTCGGTGTGCCGGAGAGGGCCACCCCGGCCCGCAGGGTGACGGTGATGCGGACGGATACGCCGGCCGGGAGGTCGCCCACGTCCCAGCGGAGGAGGTCCGGGACGGGCTGGCTGAAGGGGAAGGGCGCGGTGTGGGTGATGAACGTCACTTCCGCCGGGAGCGCGTCGGTGAGGACGACAGAGGGGGCGGTCATGTCGCCGGTGTTGCCCAGGATGAGGACGGCGGTGAAGGTCGTGCCGGCCAGGATGACCGGTGGGCCGGTGCGGGTCAGCGTCAGGGCCGGCGCAGGAGGCCGAATCAGGGTAACGGCCCGGGCAATGTTGTTGGTCGTCGTCACCTCCGGGGTGGCGGTGGCGGCCTCGGCGGTGTTGGTGATGGTCGTTGTCTGGAGCGTATCGGTGACCTGCGCGGTAACGGTGATGAGGGTGGAGGCGGCGGCCGGGGGCAGGGGGCCCACCTCCCAGACCAGGGTGGCGAGGTCGGGCTGGGAGAAGGTGTAGGGGGAGGTCTGGGCCAGGAAGGCCAGGTCCGCCGGGAGGGTGTCGGTGATGCGGACGGCGGCGGCGGTGAGGGAGTAGGCGTTTCGTACCCGCAGGGTATAGGTTACCAGCCTGCCGGGCTGGGCCGTTGCAGGGCCGGATTTCTCCATCACCAGGTCGGCATGAGAGACGGAGTTTCGGGCCTTGGGCGTCCCATTGATGGGGTTGCCGCCGGCATCCAAACCGTTGCGGATGATGCCGTTATTGGAGGCCCAGTTGGCGTCGGTGTCGGGGGCGGTGGGGTCTATGCGCTCCATTGTGCGATAGGTTGGTGATGCAGTTCCGGCTGGCCAGGCACCGCCGTCGGCATTGGCGGTGTCTATGACCTCGCCCAGGGGGGTGGTGAGAGTCAGGATTTCGCCGGAGTTGCCGAGACCGATGCCGAAACTGCCCACCCAGTCGGCGGGGATGTCGGAGATCGCCTGGTCGGTGCCCCGCTCAATCAGATAGTAGCCCAGGGCCGGGATGGTGCTGCTGAGGGTGATGCTGGGGCTGCCGTCGGAGGAGAAGAGCCGCCAGCCATCCAGGGAGATGGGCTGGTCGGTGGTGTTGTAGAGTTCAATCCACTCGTGGGCGGAATTGGCGGCAGTTCCAGCCCATGCCACCTCGTTGAT
>DAOTWK010000122.1:0-4310 GCA_034435815.1 Anaerolineae bacterium
GCCCCGCGCGCGCCCGGTAGAGACCCAGGGTCTGCGGGTCCGGGTCCACCAGCAGCAGGCCCGCGCCGCCGTCCAGCACCACTGTCGCGCCGGAAGGGATTTGCAGCACCCCCGGACCGATACCAACGACGGCCGGCAGGCCCAGCGCTCGGGCCAGCAGGGCCACATGGGAGGTGGCCCCCCCCTCTGCAGTGCAGAGGCCCAGGACCCGGGAGCGGTCCAGGGACAGGATGTCCGATGGCATCAGGTCGTGGGCCAGGATGACAGAGGGAACAGAGGGGACAGCATCTGGACATAAGCTGATGCCCAGAAGGATGCACAGGAGGCGGCTGGTGACGTCCCGCACATCCGCCGCGCGGGCCCGGAGGTATTCGCTATGCACCGCCTCCAGCATATGCACATACAGACCGGAGGCATCACTCAGGGCGGCTTCGGCGTTCACTCCCTGCTCCTCCAGCGCGGCCCGGACCCGGGTCAGCAGTTCGGGGTCTTCCAGCATAAGCATCTGCGCCTGGAAGATAGCGGCGGCGGCGTTGCCCAGGTCTCTTTCGGCCTGAAGGGCCATCTCCGCCAGTTGGACACGGGCGGTCTCCACGGCGTTCTGGAATCGCCTCCATTCCGCGCTGGAGTCCTCCACCTGGTAACGGTCAAATCGGAGGTCAGCCCGGCGAAACTGAAAGGCCGGACCGATGGCGATGCCATCCGATGCGGCGATGCCACGCAGGGTCTGGCCGGAGAGGCCACTGTCAGGTGAGTGGTTCACTGTCATCACCAGCGGGGCGGCGAAACCCCGCCCGCCTCCATTGGAGCGGGCGGGTTTTCGCGGATGTCGGTTGATTCCTGACCGGATTATACTGTAAGCCGGACCAGTGCGCAACCCCACTCAGAAATCCACTTCCCGGCCCTCGTAGGCGTACTGGAAGAGTTGGCGGAGTTCGTCGTAGGAGGGGGCGCGGACGGCAGTGACCATCTGGGTATCGTTGAAGGCGTCGTCCACCATCTTATCCAGTTGGGCCTCGTGGGCTTCCCGCTCCACACCGGCCTCGGCCACGGAGAGCGGACTGCCGATTTGCCGGGCCAGGTCCCGGATACGACGGGCCAGAGCCCGCGCGCCCTCTTCGCCTCCGGCCTGGGAGCAACCGGTCAGCGCGGCCAGTTCGGCGAACCGCTCTGGCGCTTCCCGGGCGCAGAATTCAATGGTGTACGGGAGGTAGATGCCCACCGCGCGCCCGTGGGGGATGTGGAACATAGCGCCCAGAGTGTGGCCCATCGCGTGGGCCATAGAGGCCATGGCGTTGCCGAAGCCCATACCGGCAATAGCAGCGGCGTTGTGCATCCGCTCGCGGGCCTCCATGTCGGAGCCGTCGGCCACCGCGCGCGGCAGGTACTGGAAGATCAGGCGGGCCGCTTGGATGCAGAGGCCGTCGCTGATGTCGTTGTGCCAGGTACAAGTGTAGCCTTCCACCGCGTGGGTCAGCGCGTCCATGCCGGTATCCGCCGTCAGCCGGGGCGGCATGCCGACCGTCAGCGCGGGGTCCACGATAGCCATATCGGCGACATTCTCCCGGTTCCCCAGCCCCATCTTCCGCTGTTCCTCGGTGTCGGTGAGGACGATGGCCCAGGTGATCTCCGCGCCGGTGCCACTGGTAGTGGGAATGGTGATCAGTCGGGCCTTCTGCCGCAGCCCCAGGCGGACAAAGGGGTTGATCTCTGCCGGATGGAGGTCGGGTCGTTCGTAGAGAATCCAGATGGCCTTAGCCGCGTCCATCGGCGAGCCGCCGCCCAGGCCGATAATCCAATCCGGCTCAAAGGCCCGGGCGACCTCGGCGCCGCGCATGACCGTCGCCACGCTGGGGTCGGGCTCAACCTCGTCAAAGACCCGGACTTCCAGCCCGGCGTTTTTCAGGTGGAGCAGGACTTTGTCCACGATGCCCAGTTTCACCAGAGTCGTGTCGGTGACAACGAGGGCCCGGCGACCCTCCAGTTCGTCCAGGGCGTCCAGCGCGCCCTCGCCGAAGACAATTTGGGGGGAAACGAAGTACCACATGTTGACCTCCGTAGTCGGTAGTTGGTAGCCAATAGTTGGTAGCCGGTAGTACTAACCGCTAACCCCTGACCGCTAACCCCTGACCCCTGACCCCTGACCCCTGACTACTAACCCCTGGCCCTACACGTCCAGATTCTGTACTTCCTTCGCATGGGTCTGGATGAAGCGGCGGCGGGGGAGAACCGCGTCGCCCATCAGCATGGTGAAGATGCGGTCGGCCTCCGCCGCGTCCTCTATGGTTACCTGCAGGAGAATCCGTCGGGCCGGGTCCATCGTCGTCTCCCATAATTGCTCCGGGTTCATCTCTCCCAGCCCTTTGTAGCGCTGGATGGTAACCTTGTCCCCACCCAGTTTTTTCAAGATTTGCTCCTTTTCCTCCTCGGAGTACGCGTAAAAGGCCTGTTTGGAGGTAGCGATACGGTAGAGGGGCGGCTGGGCGATGAAGAGATGGCCCTCTTCAATAAGGGGTTGCATATAGCGGTAAAAGAAGGTGAGCAAGAGCGTGCGGATATGGGCCCCGTCCACGTCGGCATCGGTCATAATCACGACACGGCTGTACCGCAACCCTTCCAGATTAAACTGGTCTCCGATCCCGGTCCCCAGGGCGGAGATGAGGGCCTGGATTTCCTTGCTGGAGAGGACTTTGTTGATGCTGGCCCGTTCGGTGTTGAGGATTTTGCCTCGCAGGGGGAGGATAGCCTGGAAGTGGCGGTCGCGGCCCTGCTTGGCGCTCCCGCCGGCGCTATCTCCTTCCACGATGAACAACTCCGTCCGCTTCGGGTCCCGCTCGGAGCAATCGGCCAGTTTTCCTGGCAGGGTGGTGCTTTCCAGGACAGACTTGCGGATGACGAGATCCCGGGCCTGGCGAGCCGCCGCCCGCGCGCGAGAGGAAGTCAGGCACTTCTCCACAATCCGCCGGGCCGACGCCGAATCCCGTTCCAGAAACTCCATAAACGCCTCAGCGACCACCGACTCCACGATGGCCTTCACCTCGGCATTCATCAGTTTGACCTTCGTCTGGGACTCAAACTGGGGGTCGGGGTGCTTGACGCTGACGACGGCGGTCAGCCCTTCCCGGACGTCGTCGCCGGAGAAGTTGGGGTCTTTCTCCTTCAGCAGGCCTGCCTTACGAGCGTAGTCGTTGATCGTACGGGTGAGGGCCGCCCGCAGGCCGGTCAGGTGGGTGCCACCGTCCACCGTGTGGATAGTGTTGGCGAAGGGGTAGACGGACTCGGTATAGGAGTCGGTGTACTGGATGGCGACCTCCACACCGATGCCGTCCACTTCCTTCTCCACATAGACGGGCGGATGAAGGGGGTCGCGGTTGCGATTCAGGTAGCGGACGAAAGAGAGGACGCCGCCCTCAAAGTAGAACGTCATCCGGCGAGGGAAGTCGTTGGGCCGTTCGTCTATCAGCCGGATGGTGACCCCCCGGGTGACGAAGGCCATTTCCCGCATCCGCTGGGCCAGGATGTCAAACTGGTAGTCCACATCCTTGAAGATGGTGGAGTCAAAGCGGAAGGTGACGGTGGTACCCCTCCGGTCGGTCTTGCCCAGAGTTTCCACCGGGGTGACCGGGACCCCCCGTTCATACCGCTGGCGGTAGCGGAGGCTATCTCGGGGGTTATCCACCACCACTTCCAGCCACTCCGAGAGGGCGTTAACGGCGGAGACGCCGACACCGTGGAGGCCGCCGGAGACCTTGTAGCCGCCCCCGCCGAACTTGGCCCCCGCGTGGAGGGTGGTCATGACCAGTTGCAGGGTGGAGATTTTCTTTTCGGGATGGGGTGCAGTGGGGATGCCCCGCCCATTGTCCCGGACGGTGACACTGCGGTCTTTGTGGATGATGACCTCTATCTCGTCACAGGCGCCAGCCAGTGCCTCGTCTATGGAGTTATCTACGACCTCATATACCAGGTGGTGCAGGCCGCGAATATCCGTCCCGCCGACGTACATCCCCGGCCGTCGACGGACGGCCTCCAGCCCTTCCAGAACCTGGACATCTGCGGCTTCGTAAGTCAGGACGTCGTCCCCTTTTTTGGGCATACTCTCTCTCCTCCCGCAACTTACGTCATGCGCGACTTGATTTTCAAAACAGACGGGGGTGCACCAGCGCCAACCCTCACTCTATTCCCAAACTCCTCTGTGGCTGTGCCGCTGTGCTCATCGGTTGCAGTTTAACAATGGAATCCGGCAATGGTGTTTTGCCTGGCGAGTTTCACCCCTTCCTCCTCCTGCCTCCTGTTCCCCCAAAGCGGGGGAA
>DAOTWK010000123.1:0-2034 GCA_034435815.1 Anaerolineae bacterium
CGATAGAGGCCCGCCCGGCCACCGAGGAGGAACTGGCCCGGGTGCACACCCCGGGCTACATCGCCTACGTACGGCGGATAGCGGAGCGGGGCGGCGGGCATCTGGACGCCGATACCTATATGAACGCCCGATCCTACGAGGCGGCCGTTATGGCCGCCGGTGGGCTTCTGGCCCTGGTGGAGGCTGTGCTGGAGGGGCGGGTCCGCAACGGCTTTGCCCTGGTTCGCCCGCCGGGCCACCATGCCCTCCCCGACCGGGGCATGGGCTTCTGCCTCTTCAACAACGTCGCTGTCGCCGCCCGCCACGCCCAGACCTTTCCCGGCATCCGGCGCGTCTTCATCGCCGATATAGACGTCCACCACGGCAATGGCACCCAGGCCGTTTTTGAGGCCGACCCCACCGTCTTCTACTTCTCCACCCACGAATACCCCTACTACCCCGGCACCGGCCACTGGAGCGAAGCGGGCATCGGCGAGGGGGAGGGCTCCATCCTCAATGTCCCTCTGCCCGCCGGGGTGGGGGATCAAGGGTACTTGCGGGTGTACGAAGAACTGCTCTGGCCGCTGGTCCGCCGCTTCCGCCCCGACCTGATCCTGGTCTCCGCCGGATACGACTCCCACTGGCAGGACCCTCTGGCGATGATGCAACTCTCGCTGGGGGGCTACGCCCGCATTGCGCGGGAACTGGTGGCTATGGCGGAGGAACTCTGCGGAGGGCGCATCGTTTTCACCCTGGAGGGGGGCTATCACCTGGACGTGCTGGCACACGGAGTGCTGAATGCTTTCTACGCGCTCCTCGGGGAGGAGACGGTCTCCGACCCCTTCGGCCCGCCGTTTCCTGCCAGCGAGCCGGATATAGGACCCCTGCTGGCCCGCCTGAAGGAGCGACACCGGGTGGGAGAATGACCCGCGAGGGTGATAGAGCGGTATCGTTCGTAGTGAGGCACGAAATGGAGCGCCTGACCAATGACCGGTGACAGAACGATCAACATACGGCTTGTGGCCGCAGTCCTCCTGCTCCTGGTGATATTCCCTCTTCCGGTCCTGGCCCAATCCGGTGGGCCGGGGGAGACCGCCAGCACGCCTCCCTTTCAGGAGCACACCGTCGCCCCAGGGGAAACGCTCTTCTCCATCGCCCGGCGGTACGGGACCACTGTGGATGCCATCGCCCACGCCAACGGAATCGCCGATCCGAGTCAGATTTTCAGCGGTCAGCGGCTGGTGATTCCAGGGTCATTGGGGCCGGTGGACGCCTGGACATCTCACATCGTCCGTCCCGGCGAGACGCTGGCAGGCATCGCCCGCCAGTACGGCCTGGACTGGCGGACGATCGCGCTGGCGAACCATCTGGTCAACCCGACCCTGCTCACCGTCGGCCAGGTAGTGCGGATACCGACCGGACGGGAGGAAGCGGCGGGCGCTCTCCACGCTGTCCAGCCCGGGGAGACGCTGTTACATATCGCCTTCCGGTACGGGATTTCCTTCTGGGACCTGCTGGCGGCTAACTGGACCGACCGACCCCCCATCGCTCTTTCCGGGCAGTGGCTGCTGGTCCCTGGCGCGCGGCCGGCATGGATGCCGTCCCCCTTCCAGAAAATAGACGTCAGCCCGATTCCGGCGCGCCAGGGAGATACGCTCACCGTCATCGTCCACACTGTGAAACCCGCGGTGCTGGAGGGCCGCCTTTTTAACCGTGCCGTCCCCTTTGCCGAGGAGAACGGCGTCTATTACGCCTACGCTGGCGTCCACGCGTTCACCGAGCCAGGCCTCTACGAGATGACGCTGACTGCTACTGCGGAAGGGGAGACGGCGACCGTCGCCGTGGCGATCCGGGTGGAGGACGGGGGGTACGGCCACGAGCGGATAGATGTTCCCCCCAGCCGGGCCAGTCTGCTGGACGCGGCGGTCATCGCGGCGGAGCAGCGGCGGCTAAGGGAGATCCGGACGCTCTTTACGCCGCATCGGTACTGGCAGGGGCCGTTCCGATTGCCGGTGGAGGCGGCGATCAGTTCATATTTTGGGACCCGTCGCTCCT
>DAOTWK010000124.1:0-5713 GCA_034435815.1 Anaerolineae bacterium
TTAACGTGCCGGGCACTTCTGAAAGTGCCCGGCACGTCCAAGAGAGGAAACGGAATGAAACGGGCCATCTATATGGACTATTCCGCCACCACACCGGTGGACCCCCGGGTAGTGGAGGCGATGGCGCCCTACTGGAACGACGTTTTCGGCAACACCTCCTCGGCTCACGCCTGGGGGCAGGCCGCCGCGAGTGCACTGGAGCGGTCGCGGGAACGGGTAGCCCGCATCCTGAATTGCCGCCCGTCGGAAATCGTTTTCACCGCGTCGGGGACGGAGGCGGATAACCTGGCCCTGCGCGGCATCGCCTGGGCCGCCCGCCAGGCCGGTCGGGGCCATCACATCGTCTCCACGCCCATAGAGCACCACGCAGTGGAGGCCACTGTGGAGCAACTCCACCACCTCTTCGGTTTTGAGGTGACGGTTGTCCCGGTGGACGGGTACGGGCTGGTAGACCCAGAGGCAGTCCGGCAAGCCATCCGCCCCGATACGGTCCTGGTCAGCGTGATGACCGCCAGCAACGAGATCGGCACGGTCCAACCCATCCCCGAAATCGCCGCCGTCTGCCGGGAATACGGGGTCCCCCTGCACACCGACGCAGTCCAGGCCGCCGGGCGTATGGCGCTGAATGTGGAGGACCTGGGGGTGGACCTGCTGGCCCTCTCGGCTCACAAGTTCTACGGGCCCAAAGGAGTGGGCCTTCTCTACGTCCGGCGGGGGTTGGCACTGGTGCCGGCCATCACCGGCGGGGGGCACGAGGGGGGCCGCCGCCCCGGAACGGTCAATGTGGCCGGCATCGTCGGCATGGCGACCGCGCTGGAACTGGCGGAGGCGGCGCGGGAAGAGGAGACGGCCCGCCTGGCCCGCCTGCGGGACCGGCTGATAGAGGGCGTTCTCTCCGCCATTCCCGACGTCCGCCTGACCGGTCACCCGATCCGGCGGCTCCCGCACCTGGCCAGTTTTGCCATCCGGGGCGTGGAGGGGGCATCGGTGGTCATCGGGCTGGACCTGGAGGGGATAGCGGCCAGTTCCGGGGCGGCCTGCGCGGAGGGAGAAGCCCGCCCGTCCCCGGTCCTGGAGGCCATGGGACTGGCGCCGGAGTGGGCTATGGGGGCGCTGCGCCTCTCCCTGGGCCGGTACAATACCGAAGAAGACGTGGATGCTGTTATAGAGGTCCTGCCGCGAGTGGTGGCCCGCCTGCGGGAAGATGGGAATCCATGAGCACCCATGTCGTTGTTGCGATGAGCGGAGGGGTAGATAGCAGCGTCGCGGCGGCGCTGCTGGTGGAGCAGGGCTACCGGGTGACCGGGGTGATGCTCCGGCTGTGGGCTGAGCCCGCCGCCGGCTGTCGCGACAACCTCTGCTGCACGCCGGAGGCGGTGGAGCGCGCCCGGGGCGTCGCCGCGCGGCTGGGCATCCCGTTCCACGAGGTGGATATGCGGGAGCCCTTTCGCCGCGCCGTCGTGGAGACCTTTATCGCCGAGTACGTGGCCGCCCGTACTCCCAACCCCTGCATTCCCTGCAACCGGGAAATCCGCTTTGGGTTGCTGATGCAGTGGGCCCTGGAGCGCGGCGCGGATTATCTGGCGACCGGCCACTACGCCCGCGTCCGCCGGGTGGGCGACCGTTACCAGTTACTGCGGGGTTGCGACCGTACCAAAGACCAGTCCTACGTCCTGCACATCCTGACCCAGGAGCAACTGGCGCGCGTCCTTTTCCCCTTAGGCGACCTGACCAAGAGAGAGGTCCGGGAAATGGCGCGGGCCTGGGGCCTCCCCGTCGCCGACCAACCGGAGAGCCAGGATGTCTGCTTCCTGGCAGACGGGGATTACCGGCGGTTTGTCGCCGAACATGCGCCGGAGGCGGTCCGCCCGGGCCCCATTCTGGATACGGCGGGCCGGGTGCTGGGCGAGCACAAGGGGTTGATCCATTACACCATCGGGCAGCGGAAAGGCATCGGCGTTGCCGCGCCGCACCCGCTCTACGTCCTGGCCCTGGACCCTCAGCGCAACGCCCTGATTGTTGGGCGGGCGGAGGAGTTGGGACAATCGGAGTGCAGGGTCGCCCGGATGCACTACATCTCCGGCGAGGAGCCATCGGGGCCCTTTGAGGCGACCGCCCAGATTCGCTACCGGCACAAGGAAGCCCTGGTTGTGGCCACGCCCCTGTCGGGGGGCCGCCTCCACGTCCGGTTCGCCGTCCCCCAGCGGGACATCACCCCGGGCCAGTACCTGGTGCTGTATGACGGTGAGGTCGTCCTGGGAGGCGGGGTGATTTGTGCGCCATGGGAAAGCGTGATACAATAAAAGTCGGGATGAAACGGCAAATTCTGGAACGGGCGGCGAAAGAACTGGTGGAAAGATACACGCGGGCTCTGGGAGCCAATCTGGTGGCCCTGGCCTTCTTTGGCTCATGGGCGAGGGGAGAGGAAAAGGAAAACAGCGATCTGGATATTTTGCTGATCGCCTCGGAGCTGCCCGCCCATCCTCTGGAACGCAACCGCTTGATCTACGAATCCATTCAGGACTGGAAAGGGAAACCATATCCTGTTTCCATTCTGGCAAGGACGGTGCAGGAGTTTACAGCCGATATAACGCCCCTTCACCTGGACCTGGCTGCCGATGCAGTGATTTTCTATGACCCTCAGGGTTTCCTGCAGGCGAAACTGGACCAGATACGAAACCTGATTGCCGAAGCCCGCCTGGTGCGGGAACGGGATGCCTCCGGGGCGTGGGCCTGGTGGTGGGAGAAAGGAGCGGAGCCCTCGGGTCGCTGGGCCGTTACATGGGCCGGGGTTCGGAAATGATCGCGGCGAGGGATGCTCTCTTCAGATTGGAGACGGCCCGGCGCTACCTGACCGCTGCGGAGAAAATGCGAGAACAGGGGAATGGCCGGGTTGTGTGCACTATGCTCAACTGGCCGTGGAAAACGCGGTGAAAGCAGTTCTGGCCTGCCTGGGGCCTGTGCCCCGCTCTCACGATCTGACCGGGTGGCTTTATCGGGTTCTGGATCATGATTTGCCAGAGGAAATGCGCTTTCACATTCAGCAACTGGTCCCGCTGGCGGAGCAGTACGGGCGGCAAAAGCACGTCCTGACCACCTACGGCGACGAGGAGACTTTTCTAACCCCGTGGGACATCTTTGACGAAACCGATGCCCAGAAAGCAGTGGGAGACGCCCGTCAATGCATCACCATCGCCGGGAAGGTCTACAAACATCAATTCGGAGAATCGCCACCCCATTGGGAGAAGGAACAATGATAGCCAAGGGTGAGAATCCGGAAGCAGTCCCCACACCCGCCGAGACCCGCCTCAGGCGCAATCTGATCCTGAGCCTGGTTATCGTGGGCGTGTTGATGCTGGGCATGATTGCCCTGCTGGTAGTTTTGGCAGTGGACGCCTATCGCTCCCCGGTCCAGCCCAGCCCAGGTGCAGCGGTCGTCTCCCTGCTGCGGGATGCGGCCATCATCCTGGTCGCCTTTGAGACCCTCCTGATCGGCATCCTGCTCATCGTCCTGACCATCCAGGTGCAGGCGCTGGTGTCGCTTCTCCGGGATGAGATTCGCCCGATGCTGGAAACCATCAACGACACCCTGGCAACGGTCCGAGGGACGACGCAATTTGTCAGCCATCACGTGGTCTCCCCAACGATCCAGGCCGCCAGTTTTATGGCCGGCGTGCGGCGAGTGCTGAAGGAAATCGCGGGGTTCTTTAGAGGAGTATGAGGGGTGAAACGGTGGGGTTTGAGGGCGCAATTCCGCCGCCCTCAAACCTCATTATCTCTCCCCCTCCCTGCGTCGCGAAGCGGCGGTGGGGAGGGGAAAGGAGGAAGGGCCTCCGCGAAAGAGTGACACAAAAGTTACAAACTGGGCAAAATTTGAGTGAGCCTACTCGCAAAGAAGTTTACCAAGACGTTCTCACGCAGAAACAGGAGGTTTTCCATGGCAAAAGATAACGGCAGCGATGTGGTGGCTTTCCTGACCGGATTCGTGGTCGGCGGGCTGGTGGGGGCGGCAGTGGCTCTGCTTTTCGCCCCCCAATCCGGGGAGGAGACACGGGCCCAGATTCGCGCCAAGGGCGTGGAACTGGGCGAAAAGGCAAAGGAGGAAGCCGAGCGGGCGCGCCTTCGGGCAGAGCAGGCGCTGGAGGAGGCCCGCGCCAAGGCCGAGGCAGTTGCCGCCGACCTCCGCCGCAAAGCCGAGGAAATCCAGACCCAGGGGCAGGTGGTCCTGGAAGAGGGCCGTCGGCAACTGACCGAGGCGGTGGAAGGAACCCGCAAGGCCGTTACCCGGGCCCGAGGTGGTGCCCCTGCTGAAGAACCCACCGCCTGACCGCTACGGCTTCGGCAGCAGTAACCGGGAACCGCCCCAAAAGAGCGGGAAGTGGATACGCGCGCTTTTTTGCCGCCCCCGCTTCAAGTCTCACGCCTCACGCTTCACACCGCGAGGTGACCGATGGAACTCCTGACCGTTCGCATCCAGAAACCGGATGACGTCAACTTTATCCTGGGAATGAGCCACTTCATCAAGACAGTGGAGGACATCCACGAAGCGCTGGTAAACACGGTGCCAGGCATCCGTTTCGGTCTGGCCTTCTGTGAGTCCTCCGGCCCAGCCCTGGTCCGCTGCAGTGGTACCGACGCAGCGATGATAGAACTGGCAAAGCAGAACGCGCTGGCCATCGGCGCGGGCCATTCCTTCATCCTCTTCCTGGCCCCTGGCTTCTATCCCATCAACGTCCTCAACGCTGTCAAGATGGTGCCGGAGGTCTGCCGCATCTTCTGCGCCACCGCCAACCCCGCCGAGGTCATCATTGCCCAGACCGAGCAGGGACGGGCGATTCTGGGAGTGGTGGACGGCGTCAGCCCCAAAGGCGTGGAGGGACCGGAGGAAGTAGCCCACCGCAAGGAATTCTTGCGCAGAATCGGTTACAAACTATGACGATTCCCTCCCTGGCCCTGGCTCTTCTGGCGGGCCTGGCATCCTTTCTCTCCCCCTGCGTCCTCCCGATGGTGCCGGCCTATATTGGCTATTTAAGTGGCCGCGCTATCGCCGGGACGGATGCCGGGACCTCCGCCCGGGAACGCTTCGCCACATTCCTCCATGCCCTGGCCTTCGTGGTGGGCTTCTCTATCGTCTTCGTCGCTCTGGGCGCGGCCGCCGGCGGGCTGGGCCGCCTCTTGCGCGCCGACTGGGTCCGCTGGCTCGGCGGCCTGGTCATGGTCTTCTTCGGCCTGGCGCTAATGGGGGCCGTCCGACTCCCCGCCCTCTACACCGAGCGCCGTCTCCACTTGCGCGCTGGCCCCAACTGGGGCCATCTCTCTTCCTTGCTGGTCGGTGTCTCCTTTGCCGCCGGATGGACCCCCTGTGTCGGGCCGGTGCTGGGGGCCATCCTGGCCCTGGGGGCCAGCCAGGAGACCACCGGGCAGGCCGCTCTCCTGCTGACTGCCTACTCCCTCGGCCTGGGTATCCCCTTTCTTCTGGTTGGACTGGCGGTGGACCGGATGGGCGCGTGGCTGCGGCGCCTGCACCGCTACCTTCACCCCATCCAGGTCGCCACGGGCGTCATCATCCTTCTGTTCGGCGTGCTTCTCTTTATGGACTGGCTGCGCGTGCTCGGCGCGTGGATGACTTCTCTGGGCCTGGGATGGGACCCGGGACTTTAACGATATCGGAGGGGAGAAAATCGGCAGCGGCGGGCGGCTTCGTCGCCCGCCG
>DAOTWK010000125.1:0-3927 GCA_034435815.1 Anaerolineae bacterium
CCGGGCCGGCATCCCCGCCGACGCAGTGGATGAGGTCATCTTCGGGTGCGCCCGCCAGGCCGGGAACGGCCCCAACGTCGCCCGGCAGGTCGCCTGGCATAGCGGCGTCCCCGTGGACCGGCCCGCCTTCACCGTCAACAAGGCCTGCGCCAGCGGCCTCAAAGCGGTCACCCTGGGGGTCCAATCTATCCTCACCGGCGAGAACCGGGCCGTTCTGGTCGGCGGCGTGGAACAGATGTCCCAGATTCCGTATCTCTTGCTGAAGGCCCGCTGGGGCTACCGGCTGGGGGAGGATACGGTGGTAGACGCGATGTACCGCGATGGCTATATGTGCCCGCTGGCGGAGATGTTAATGGGGGAGACGGCGGAACTGCTGGCCCAGCGGTACGGGATTTCCCGCCAAGAGCAGGACCAGTTTGCGCTGGAGAGCCACCAGAAGGCGGTGGCGGCCTGGGAGAACGGCGCCTTTGCGGGCGAGGTCGTTCCGGTGGAGGTCCCCGGCCCCAAAGGAGGGACAGCCATCGTGGAGCGGGACGAACGGCCCCGGGCAGACACGTCGCTGGAGAAACTGGCGAAACTCCCCCCGGCCTTCAAGAAGGACGGCACTGTCAGCGCCGGGAACGCCTCCGGCATCGCCGACGGCGCGGCCGCGCTGGTCGTCGCTTCCGCCGACTGGGCCCAGGCCCACGGGCTTGTGCCCATCGCGCGGTTTGTGGGCTTCGCCTCCGGCGCCGTCCACCCCCAGGAGATGGGATTGGGTCCCGTCCCTGCCACCCACCGGTTGCTGGCTCAGACGGGTCTGACCCTGAACGACTTTGAACTGATAGAACTGAACGAGGCCTTCGCCGCCCAGGTCCTGGCCGTGGAGCGGGAATTGCCCTGGGACCCGGCCCGCCGTAACGTTCACGGCGGCGCAGTGGCCCTGGGGCACCCCACCGGCTGTTCAGGCGCGCGCATCCTAGTCACCCTCCTCAACGCCCTACGCGTGCACGGCCGGGCGCTGGGCCTGGCGACCCTCTGCGTCAGCGGCGGGTTGGGGATGAGCGTGGCGGTGGAAATCATCAGGTGACCGTCACCCTTGAGGTGACGGTCACCCTCCTCAACCGCCGGACGGCTCCACCCGTCGGCTGATGGCCCCGATATTGAGGCGAATTTCCACCCCAGGGGCAATCTCTATGCGCGCCAGGCCGCCCTCTCGGTCCAGGTAGGTCAATTTGCCATAGATGCCCCCGATGGTCATCACTTCGTCGCCCACCTGGAGTTCGTCCATTCGCTGCTGGTACCGCCTGCGCGCTCGCCACTGGCTCCAGAGCATGAAGCCCAGCAAGGCGGCGATGAAGAGGATCAGCATAAGGGTTTGGTCCATAAAAGTCTCCTTTTTTGGAAGTGCCTGGCACGCTTTTTACACTCGCCCCGCGATGACGGCCTGGCCCAGGGAGATGCCCGCGTCGTTGGGCGGGACCAGGCGGTGAGTGTAAACGGTGAATCCTGCCTCCTCCAGAAGCGCCACCGTCTTCCCCAGCAGGGTCACGTTCTGGAAGACGCCGCCGGAGAGGGCCACTTCGTTCAGGCCGGTCTCCGAGCGCAGGCGCAGGCAGACGTCCCGCACCATGGCCGCCACGCCGTTGTGGAACCGGGCCGCGACCACGCCGATGGGCACTCCGTCCCCCACATCCTGCACGACGGCCCGAATCACCGGCGCCGGGTCTACCTCCTCCCCTCCGCCGAAGGGATACGCTTCCTCCACGCCGTCCGCCACCTGCATCTCCAGTTCTATGGCCGCCTGGGCCTCGTAGTTGATCTCCTGCCGCCCTCCCGCCAGCGCGGCGACGGCGTCAAACAGCCGCCCCATGCTGGAGGTGGGGACGGTGTTCAGCCCCCGGGCCAGTTGCCGCTCCAGGACGGCCCGCTCGGAGGGCGCGGCGGCGGCCACGGGCGGAAGGGCCTCATCCCAGGGGATGCCCGCCGCCCAGAGATGGGCCAGGGCCACCCGGTAGGGTCGGCGGATCGCCGCGTCGCCGCCGGGGAGGGGGATATAGCGGAGATGGGCCGCCCGCCGGAAGGACGCGTAGTCCGCAATCAGGAACTCTCCGCCCCAGATGGCCCCGTCTGTCCCGTAGCCGGTGCCGTCAAAGGCCACGCCGATGACCGGATGGTCGCCCAAAAGCCCGTTCTCCGCCATACACGCGGCGATGTGGGCATGGTGGTGCTGGACAGGGACCAGCGGCAGACGGCCCGCCAGGCCGCGCGCGTAGCGGGTGGCCAGGTAGGCCGGATGCATATCGTGGGCAACGGCCTCCGGCTCTACCCGAAAGGTCCGCTGGAGTTGCTCCACCATGTCCTCAAAAAAGCGCAGCGTCTCGTAGTTCTCCATATCGCCGATGTG
Source organism: Anaerolineae bacterium (assembly GCA_034435815.1). GTDB lineage: Bacteria > Chloroflexota > Anaerolineae > B4-G1 > DUEL01 > SpSt-77. The sequence goes on from DAOTWK010000125.1 coordinate 2,387, forward strand.
CTGGCTGAGGAAGGCATACCGCTCCCGGGTCAGGCAGAAGGTATTCTTCAATTCGGCCCCCACCGCCAGCACGGGCCGGACCGGAAAGGGCAGGTGGACGGGGTACGGGGCGTAGCCGCGCGAGCGCCGGATGGGGAGTTCGGCGCCCCGAACGATGCGGGTGACGCTATCATCGCAGCGGGCGTGAATCTCCCGGTCGTGGAGCAGGAACGCATCGGCCAGCGCGGCCAGGCGCCGGAGCGCTTCGTCGTTATCGGTGACGATAGGCTCCTCGGAGTAGTTGCCGGAAGTCATCACCAGCGCGACGGGGAAGCCCTCCGCCGGTTCCAGGAGCAGGTAATGGAGAGGGGTGTAGGGGAGCATGACGCCCAGGTAGCGGTTGCCCGGCGCCACCAGCGGGGAGACGGGAGCATCCGTCCGGCGGCGCAGGAGGACAATCGGCCGCTGGCGGGAAGTCAACAGCGCCCGCTCTGCGTCGTTCACCTCGCAGTACCGCTCCACCGTCTCCAGGTCAAAGGACATAATGGCGAACGGCTTATCCACCCGCCCTTTGCGCTCCCGCAGGCGGGCCACCGGCGCGTCGGCGGTGGCGTCGCAGGCCAGATGGAAGCCACCCAGTCCTTTGACGGCGACAATTTGGCCGGCCCGAATCGCCGCGCGCGCCGCCTGGAGGGCCTCTTCGCCGTAGAGAGGCGGGGCATCCGGCCCGGCCCGGAATTCCAGGCGCGGCCCGCAGACCGGGCAGGCGTTGGGCTGGGCGTGGAACCGCCGGTTCGTCGGGTCGTCGTACTCGGCCTGACAATCCGGGCACATAATGAAGGGTGCCATCGTCGTATTGGGCCGGTCGTAGGGGATGTCCCGGATGATGGTGAAGCGGGGGCCACAGTTGGTGCAGTTGATGAAGGGATACCGGTAGCGCCGGTCTCCGGGGTCAAAGAGTTCCCGCAGACAGTCCTCGCAGATGGCCACGTCCGGAGAGATGGGCACGAATTCCCCCGGCCGGGCCTCGGAGTGGAGGATGCGGAAGGCCCTCACTCCCGCCCCCCAGCCCTCCTCCCCCTCTCCCGTATGAGAGGAAAGGGGGGTAACGGTGATGCGCTCAATGCGGGCCAGGGGCGGCGCGTCCGTCCGCAGGCGGGCGATGAATTCGTCCAGGACGGTCTCTGGGCCCACCGCCTCTATCTCCACGCCGGAGGAACTGTTGAGCACCCAGCCGGAGAGGCCCAGACGGGTCGCCAGGTTGTAGACGAAGGGGCGGAACCCCACCCCCTGGACGATGCCGGTGATGTGGATACGGCGGGAGACGATGGGGCCGTTATCTGCGCCGTCCATTTCGGGCCACCTTTCCCAGGGCCAGGAGGGCCGCCAGCGCGGCCGCTACCAGGCCGGGATTCGCTTTCAGGAAAGAAGCCGCGCCCTCCAGCGAGGCGGGCAGGGCGGCTGTGAGGGTGGGCTGAGGCGTCGGGGTCAGGGTGGGCGACGGAGTCGCCGTCGGGCTGGGCGGAGGAGTGGCTGACGCCGTCGGCGTCGGGGTCGGGGTG
>DAOTWK010000126.1:0-3490 GCA_034435815.1 Anaerolineae bacterium
AGCAGCAACCACACACCCCAAAGTCGTTAACACGCCTTCCATGACATCCTCCTTTTCGGTGTGAACTATTTTGGGGAAACGGTACAGACGCTCTTTGATTATACCCCAAGAAGGGAGGAGCGCAAATGTGTTGGGTCCTGTGAGGAAAAGAGGGAGAAAGGGTAGGGTTGGGGGTGGCGACGAAGCCGTCACCCCTAAACCCCCTCTATCTACCCTCAGCAAATGCATTTGACTTTCCCCAATGACGTGATAAAATATCTATACGATTTCTGGATACCTGTCCGCAGAGCGCGCTGGATAGACCGTTCCTACTGCCAGTTTCGCAAAGATTTAAGGAGGGCGAGAGAAGGCACGGGGCTCCGCGATGCTGGGTATGGCCCATTTCCCCGGCATCGCCCGCGCGGCGGTAAAAGCGTTGGCGAGGCCGGGTTTTTTGTGGACGGGTACCGGGTTTGAGGAGAGGAACGATGTCGTTGGAGTTAGTCGTATCATCATCTACCCAGCCGGAGACGGCTGTGGATATGGAAAGTCTGCTCCAGGAGCAGGAGGGGTACGTCGCTCGCCCCGGAGAAATCCGTAAGGGACGTGTCATCCAGGTCACCGAGGATGGCGCCCTGGTGGACGTGGGGCTCAAGCGGGAGGGATTCGTTCCTGCCAGCGATCTGCGTCAGGTGCGCAAAGAGATGGGGGAAATTCAAGAAGGCGACGAGGTGTTTGTTAAACTCCTGGAGAGCGAGAGCGATGGTTATATTAAGGCCTCCATCTATCAGGCCCGCTTAGAGGAGGATTGGATTCGGGCCGAGGAAATGATGAAGAGTGGCGCCCTCTACGAAGGGCGTATCTCCTCGTACAATCGGGGTGGGTTGACAGTTCCGTTTGGTCGTATCCGGGGCTTTATCCCGGTCTCCCAGGTTGTGGGCATCCCGCGCGGCCTGAAGGAGGCGGAGCGACGCCAGCGACTGGCCGCAATGGTCGGCCAGACCGTTGGCCTGCGAGTGGTGGACGTCAACCGGGAGGAGAAGCGACTCATTCTCTCCCAACGGCGCGCCCACCGGGCATGGCAGCGCATTCTGCGCAAGCGCCTCTTGGACAGCCTGGAGGTTGGGCAGCGCCGCCGGGGGAAGGTTTCCAGCATCACCGACTTCGGCGTGTTTGTGGACCTGGGGGGCGTGGAGGGAATGGTCCACGTCTCCGAACTCTCCTGGCAGCGGGTAGAGAACCCCCATCAGGTTGTACGGGTAGGGGATGAGGTGGAGGTCGTTGTCCTGGAAGTGAACCGGTCCAAAGAGCGCATTGGCCTCAGCATCAAGCAGACCCAGGAAGACCCCTGGACCCGGGTGGGGGAGAAATACCGCGAGAATCAGTTGGTGGAAGGGCGGGTGACACGTGTCGCTGACATCGGCGCTTTTGTGGAACTGGAGCCCGGAGTAGAAGGGCTGCTGCATGCCAGCGAACTGATTGGCGCTCCGGGTGTGACCCCCCAGCAGGTGCTGAAGCCGGGCGAAACAATCCTGCTGAAGGTTCTGGAGGTCAACCCCTCCCGCCACCGCATCCGCCTGAGCGCCAAACGAGTCCGTCGGGATGAGTGGGAGCGCTGGGCCGCCGAAAAGGCCGCCCGCGAGCGCGCAGCGGAACCGGTCCCTGAGGCGGAAGCAATGGCGGAGCCGGCCCCTGAAGCAGAGGTGGTCGTTTCCGAAGCCGAAGCGGAGGCTCCTCCCAATGAGCCCGTCGCTGTCCCCGAGGCGGAACCGGTGGCCCTGGCCAACGAGGAGTGAGCCGGAATTCGGCCCTGCTCCCCTTTTATCTCCTGCGCAAAAAAGAACACAATTTTCATTGCGGCGGCTTCGCCGCCGCAATGAAAATTTTTTATCCTTTACCCAGTAGCACCAGGAAAGGGTGGTCTATGGCCAAACGAGAGGATAAAGTAGAAATTGAGGGCACGGTAGTGGAAACCCTGCCCGGCACCCAGTTCCGGGTGAAACTGGATACCGGCCATGAAGTCCTGGCCTATCTCTCTGGCCGGATGCGCAAATACTATATCCGCATCCTCCTGGGCGACCGGGTGCGAGTAGAACTCTCCCCGTATGACCTGACCCGGGGGCGGATTGTCTACCGGTACAAGCGACCAGAAGAAGGGGAACTGGAAGGATAGAATGGCATAAGCATTTCCCAGATCCATGCTCCCGGCAGGCCGGGGGCCATCATTATGACTGGCATGGCTGCCAGGCTTTTTCCCCGTATTCCCCTGCTCTCCCTAACTCCTCAGCGGAGGCGCGATGGGCGACCACATCCTCGCCATAGACGTTGGCACTCAGTCAATCCGGGCACTTCTCTTTAACCCCCAGGGCCACCTGGTCCACAAAGTCCGTATCCCCATAGAACCCTACGTCTCTCCCCAACCCGGCTGGGCGGAACAGGACCCCGATTACTTCTGGGAGAACCTCTGTACGGCCTGCCGCCGTCTCTGGCAGGAATCCCCCGTCCCCAAAGACGCGGTGGCCGGCGTGGCGTTAACGGCCCAGCGGGCGACGATGGTCAATGTGGATCGAGATGGTCGCCCTCTGCGCCCGGCGATTGTCTGGCTGGACGCGCGCCGCACAGAAGGACAGAAGCCCATCGGCGGACTCTGGGGCCTGGCCTTCCGCCTGATCGGCCTCACCGACACCGTCGCCTACCTGCAGGCCGAGGCGGAGGCGAACTGGCTCCGTACCTTCCAACCCGAGATCTGGCAAAACACCCACAAGTACCTTTTCCTCTCCGGCTACCTGACCTATCGGCTGGTCGGACGGTTTGTGGACTCGGTGGGCTGCCAGGTCGGATACATTCCCTTTGATTACAAACGGCTCACCTGGGCCCGGAAGTGGGACTGGAAATGGCAGGTGGTGCCGATGGACGAACGGATGTTGCCAGACCTGATTCCACCGGCCCAGGAGTTGGGGCGCATCACCCCCCAGGCCGCCGAAGCGACGGGCATTCCGGAGGGACTGCCCCTCATCGCTGCCGCCGCCGACAAGGCTTGCGAGGTCCTGGGGGCTGGAGCGCTGGAGCCGGAGGTTGCCTGCCTCTCCTACGGCACGACGGCGACGGTCAACACCACCAGCCGCCGCTACGTGGAAGTCATCCCTCTTATCCCCCCCTATCCCAGCGCTGTCCCTGGGGCCTACAACCTGGAGGTGCAGATTTACCGGGGCTACTGGATGGTCAGTTGGTTCCGGCGGGAATTCGGCCTGCGAGAGGAGCAAATCGCGCGGGAGCGAGGATGCGCCCCAGAGGATTTGTTTGACGAACTGGTTGAGGCTGTGCCGCCTGGCTCTATGGGCCTGACTCTGCAACCCTACTGGTCGCCGGGGCTGCGTCGCCCCGGACCGGAGGCGAAGGGCGCCATCATCGGCTTCGGCGACGTCCACACCCGGGCCCATATTTACCGGGCCATTCTGGAGGGGCTGGCCTACGCCCTGCGGGAGGGGCTGGAGTGGACCCAGCGGCGGCT
>DAOTWK010000127.1:0-9792 GCA_034435815.1 Anaerolineae bacterium
TGACCCAAACCTGGCAGCGCATTGCCCAGATTTCTCCTCAGGAAGTGCAGCGCTATATGAACCAGATGTCCCGGGAGCAGCCGGCCATCCTGGCCTACCTGCTGACTCTGGACGGCGATCCCTTCAACCGGAACGAAATGGGATACATTTTCTTCATTGCCATGGTAGTATGGCAGGTGATGAAGCAGAGCCCTCAGGGCCTGCGGTCCGTTCCTATTGAGGAGGTGGAACAGGCAGATGAAGCAAACTTCGCGTTCCTGGAGCGGTTTCTCTCGGCCAGCGAGAGGGACTTTGAGACCGCCATCGCGAAAATGCTGGAGGAGTATCCGGAGCCCGAGGTGCTCAGATACATCATTGAAGCGCTGATGGAAGAAGACGAAGAGGAACCATTTCGGGACGAATATCGGGGGCTGGCGTTCATCTGTTTGAAGACTGTGTTGGACGCTTTCATCGCCAGCCCGGCCCCGGCAGAAGGAGAAACCTGCCGCGGAGCGCGCCGGCACCGGCCTCCTTCCCGGGGTCGGCGGGGCTCCTGAGGGGGAATAGCGGAATCATCGCCAAACCAGGGATTGTCCTGGCAGGGACTGGGGAAACCATAGAAGCCATACGAAAACGGTAGCCTCTCAAAATATGCAGTCCTGGCGCTTCGTCGTTGTCCAGGGGAAGGAGGCGAGGGAGTCTTTGGTAGAGGCGGTGTTTTTTGGCCCCGTGGCTTGCTGAGCCCGCAGATACGGAAACAGCATCCCAACAGCATCCCGGTCAGAAGTCCGTGTGCGCCAGCGGCGCCATCCCCGACCGCGCAGGACGGCCTGAAAAAGTTGCAAACCAGGTAGTTTGGTAGTATAATACCTTGTTAGGAGACCATCTTACCCCCGCAAACTGTTCCAGCCAGCCAGAAGGAGGTGATCCGGGGTTTCACATCAGGTACTGTTCAATCGTTCGTCCGCCTTCCGCACCGTTTATCCACCATTGTTCCCTATTTTTATCAGGAGGAAAAGGATGAACGCGCTTGTGGTCCTAATTCTCGCCGCCATCGGCATCGGCGTCGGCTACGGTGTTTACGCCAAGAGCATTGACCGCAAGGTGATCCAACCCGACCCCTCCAAGGCCACGCCTGCCAAGATGTATATGGACGGCGTGGACTTCATCCCCGCCAACCGTAACGTCCTCTTCGGCTACCAGTTCAAGTCCATCGCCGCCCTCGGCCCCATCCTGGGCCCCATTATTGCCCTCCAGTGGGGCTGGCTCCCAGCCCTGGCCTGGATCATCCTGGGCACCTTCTTCATCGGGTGGGTGCAGGACTACTCCAGCATCGTTGTCGGGGTCCGGGAGGAGGGCCAGACCTTCGGCGCCCTGAGTTACCGCCTCATCTCCCCCCGCGCCCGCAACATCCTGCTGGCCTTCATATACATCTACCTGCTGATGATTATGGGCGCCTTCGGCATTCAGGTGGGCTTCATCCTGCTCACCAACCCGGCCGTGCCCCTGGGCGTCATTATCGTGACTCTGGCGGGCCTTCTGGCCGGTCAAATGACCTACAAGTGGAAGCAGGACATCATCCTGACCACGGTGGTCACTGTCGTCATCGCTCTGGTGGGCATCTGGGTGGGGACGCTCAAGCCGGTGAAGGACTTCTTCAGCGCCATCTATGGCCTCCAGGTGGTGGAAGGGAAGACCGTCTCTCCCACTCTCTTCCTGCAGGTGACCCAGGCCGGTTTCATCGGGAGCCTGTTGGTGCTTATCTTCTGCTACCTGGGCGCCGTCCTCCCCATCTGGCGGTGGGCTCAGCCCATTAACTACGTCGCCTTCTGGATCGTCCTCTTCGGCGTTCTGGGTGGTGTCCTGGGCCTGCTGATCGGGCGCCCCAGCCTGGGAGACTTTCCGGCCTTCCAGACATTTATGGCACCAGCAGGGCCGCTCTGGCCGATGCTCTTTGTGACCATCGCCTGTGGTGCCATCTCCGGCTGGCATAGCCTGGTCTCCTCTTCCGGCACCGCCCGCCAGTTGGAGAAGGAAACAGATGCCCTCTACGTAGGCGGCGGGGCGATGTTCCTGGAAATGTTCTTCGCCGCCATCGCCTTCCTGACCGCCACGGCAGGCGTTGGCTTCGCCAAGTACGCCGAACTCAAGGGCTGGACCATCCCGGCGGGCATCTTCTCCCAGGGCCTCTCCGCCTTCCTGAACTACTGGGGGCTGGACGCCGCGCTGGGCAAGGGCTTCGGCGTCGCTTACGGCTCCGTCTTCCTGACCCTGATGGCGCTGACCATTATGCACCTGGTGGTCCGCTTCATGCGGGTGGCAAGCGCGGAGGCACTGGGTGACCGCTTCCCCATCCTGCGCAACGTCCACGTCGGCACCATCATCGCCCTGCTCTTCACCGTCTTCCTGATCTGGTTTGCGCCCTTCCTGCGCATTTGGGGTATTTTCGGCGCGGCCAACCAGTTGATGGCGTCCTTGGCCCTACTGCTCATCACCCTCTGGCTGATGTCCAAGGCCAAGAACTACCAGTGGACCTTCTGGCCCTTCGTCTTTATGTTCGTCACCACCGTGGGCGCGCTGCTCTGGCAGACCTACGACTCCTTCTTCGTCAAATTGCCGGCGCAGAAGACCTGGGATGGCCAGGTGGCCTTCATCACAATGGGCGTACTCGCCCTTATCCTGGTTATCCTGGCCGCCATCCTGGTGGTGGACGCCATTGGATCCATCCGCCGCTACCGGGCCGAACTGGCGAAGGCCCGCCGGTAGGGCTGGCCCGCCGACAGGTGAACGCAAGGAGCAGGGCGGGCTCCCCACCCGCCCTGCTTTTGTAAATCCAACCGCAGAAGGCGCAGAGGACGCAGAGAATTACAGACCTCTGCGTTCTCCGCGTTCTCTGCGGTGAGACAAATTACCATGCAACTTCAGGTTCTGATGCCCATCCCGACCACCTTCCGCCAGTGCCTGGCCTGCGAGGCGCTCTCGGCAGGCATGGTGGGAGACCTCGCCCGCCAGGAGATGGTCCAGGAATATCCGGCCGAATTTCTGGAGGAGTTTGATCGCTTGATGCGCTGGATCAATGAGTTGACCCTCCGCTTCGGCCCGGCGCTCCAGGTGCGGGTGGTGGACCCCCAGTCCCTGGAGGGACTCTGGAAGTGCCTGCGGTACGGCGTCCGCCGCTACCCCGCCTTCATCCTGCCAGAAGGTCGCAAAGTGGTGGGCTGGGAGTGGGACGCGCTGGAGCAGGCCCTGCGGGAAATTACAGGGAATTCACCATGAGCCAGCGGGAAGAGCGATACCGGCAACTGCTGGAGGAACTGGAATGCCGCCTGCGCGCGGCGGGCTGCACCCTGCGGGACATCCTCTACGGGATGACCCTCTATGACTGGGTGCTGGAACTGCAGAAAGCGCGCGGGGAAGTGGAGCGAGTCTTTACCCTTCTAGTCTTCGGCGACCTGCTGGGCATCCCCATCCTGACTCCCTACTACACGATGCGCCTGCTCCCGTATATGGTCCCGCGCATTGAAGCCTGGCGCCGCAGCATGCTCCGGGAGCGGGATATATGTGAGTTGTTTGACCAGGAAATCGGATAGCGGTATAATATTTCAAAGACCGTTTGACCTTTGTAGGCAAATTGATCGGACACGAGCAGAAACGCCGAGAAAACGGGAGAAAGTTTGGGAAATGGGACGAGCCGCCGGATGGCGGACGTCGTTACTTTTACGAAATTCGCGGGCGCTATGGCTGGAGAGTCCGCTACATCAAAACGGTAAACTCGCATTAATTCCGATTTTTTTATTGGGAGGGTATATCAAAATGTCCGAGCAGAGAAGCAAATGGCAAAACTTTCTAGGCGGCGTCAAAAGCGTCCTCTACGGCATGGCCGGGCACGATATGGCCCGCTTTGCCCTCAAGACGCGCGGGAGCATGGAGCACCTCTTCATCCTGGTCACCATGGGCGACTTGCTGGGTATCCCCATCCTCCCGCCCTATTACTCCCTGCGCCTGCTTCCCTACGTCGTCCCGCAGATTGCCACTTGGAAGCGCCGCATGCTGCGGGAGCGCGACCTGACCGACGCCCTGGCATAGCCCTGACCATCTACACACCTGGACATTCACTTCAAGGAGGTCACCTTGTCCCTCGCAGAAGTTTTTCAACAGCACCCCGAGCGCCGCTACATTATGTTTGGCGGCAAGGGCGGACTGGGCAAAACCACCTTCTCCGCCGCCACCGCGTACTGGCTTGCCCAGCAGGGCTACAAAGTCCTGGTCTTCTCCGTAGACCCTCAGGCCTCCCTCTCCGACATCTTCCAGCAAGACATTTTCGGCAAGGGGGCTGTGGAGATTATCCCCGGGCTCTTCGCCCAGGAGATAGACGCCGACCGGCGCATCCGGGAGTACCAGGACGAAATCCGGCAGAAAATCCTGAATATGTATGGCCTGGAGAAAGTGCCGGACGAGATTGAGGACTACATCCAGGCCGCCGCCGCCGAGCCGGCCATGGAAGAGAGCGCCATCTTTGACCAAGTGGTGGACATCATCGTCAGCGGCGACTACGACTACTACATCTACGACTTGGTCCCCCTGGGCCACGCGCTCTATTACCTGAGCATGGCCAGTGTCTATGACCAGTGGATTGGGAAAATCACCAAACTCCGGGAGGAGATGCAGGAGTACGCCCAGGTGGCCGCGCTGATGCGCCGGGACGAGGAACTGGAGGAGGATAAAATCCTGGCCGAATTGCAGGACATCCGCTACCGCATCAACACCTCTTCCAGCATCCTGACCGACAGGGAGAAGACCGCCTTCTTCTTCGTTCTGGTGCCCGAGGAGATGATCATCCTGGATACGGTCAAGGCCGCTGGGCTCTTCGCCAAATTCCAGGTCCCTATTTCCGGCTACATTGTCAACCGGGTCATCCCGACGGAACTGGAGCAACAGCAGATTCCGGAATACCTGCGCCACCGTATTCAGATGCAGCGGAAGTATCTGGAGGAGATTCGCCAGCGCTTCGGCAACCAAGTACTGGCCTACATCCCGGAGTTTGAGCGGGACATCACCGGCCTGGAGATGATCCGGCGGATGGCGGAGGCGATGTTTGGAGGTCCGAAATGATTGAGAAGCCCATGGTTCAATTCGTACAGGAGCACCCCAAACTGAAATACGTCTTCTTCGGCGGCAAGGGCGGTGTGGGCAAGACGGTCATGGCCGGAACGGCTGCCCTCTGGTTTGCCCGGCAGGGCCGGCGTACCCTCCTGGCCTCCACCAACCCCGTCCACTCTCTGAGCGGGCTCCTGCGCCAGGACGTCTTCGGCAAACCCACCCCCGTGGAGGGCGTCCCCAACCTCTGGGCCTACGAAATTGACACCAAAGATACGATTGAGCGGTCCAAGCGGGAGATTCGGGAAAAAATAGAATGGTTCCTCAAATACGCCGACATCCGGGTCAAGACCGACGAGTTCGTGGAGTCCGCCACCATGAACCCGGCCTTTGAAGAGTCGGCGATGTTTGAGAACATGATTGACATTATGTTTGAGGACAAATACGAGGTCTACGTCTTTGACACCGCTCCCACTGCCAACGCCCGCCGTCTTTTGGGAATGTCCAGCGTCTACTCCATGTGGGTCAACAAAATGGTCCAGAGCCGCCAGGAGGCGATGACGCTGCGGGAACTCCTCTCCTACAGCAAAAAGAAGCAGGAGAAAGACCCGCTGATGGAGTACCTGCTCCGCTTCCGGGACCGGATGGCCCACGCGAAGGAGTTGCTGACGGACGCGGAGAAGACGGCCTTCTTCTTTGTGACCCTGCCGGAGGCCCTGCCCATCGCGGTCATCCGCCGTTTCATCAACTGGTTTGACGAGTTCGGCATCCCGGTGGGCGGTGTCGTGGTCAACATGCTGATTGACCCGCAGGCGGCGGGAGAAAACCCGCCGGAATTCGTCCGCAACCGCATCGCTATGCAGGCGGAGTATATGGAAGAAATCCGGCATCTCTTCCCCAACGTCCGCGCCATCGTACCGCTCTTTGAGACCGAAGTTCAGGGCGTCGCAATGCTGGAGCGCACCGCCGCCCATCTCTTCGCGGGATAATTTTTAACCACGAAGGACACGAAGGCACAATGTTTTTATCGTTTTCTTCGTGTCCTTCGTGTTTCCTTTGTGACCTTTGTGATAAACGCTCACGTTTCACTCTTCACGCTTCACTCTTCACGTTTCGCTTTTCACACTTCAGGAGTCACCGTGCACCCGTCTCTGCTCATCCTTCTGGTCGGCTTCCTATACATCTTGGGCTTCAACGGCCTCTCCTACCTGCGTCACCAGTGCCTCTCCGCCCGGTTCATCCTGGAGGGTCTGCTCCTGACCGGCGTCGGAGCGGCCCTGGCTCTGGCCGTTCCCGTTCACCCCCTCGTGTTCCTCCTTCTCCTCTACCTGATCACTATGCGGGTGCGCATCTTGATAGACCTGGGCAACAGTGTGGCGGGCCGGGGACAGCCAGAGCAAGCCCTCCGCTTCTACGACCTGGCTCTCCGCCTGGGCGCGGATCCCTGGAGTCGGTGCGTGGCCCAGATCAATCGGGCGGCCGCTCTGATCCAGACCGGGAAGCCGGAAGAGGCTTATCAGATTCTCCAATGCATTGTCGCAAACCCGGAAACGCGGCTGGGGGCCAAATACCAGGCCGCCGCTTGCTACAACCTGGGCCTGGCCTGCCGCCGTACGGGCCGGGAGGCGGAGGCCATCCAGCGCTTCAACGAGGCCATAGACGCCCTACCCGGCTCCGTCTACGCCCACGGCGCCCGGCAGGCGCTGAAGAAAAGGCAGGAAATCCGGGATACAGAGCAGAGTGACGTTCGTTCGTAGCCGCCACCATATGTAAAATAAATAAATCAGCGCATGTCCGTGTCCGTCCGATGCGTCCATCCGCGTCTGATTTCCGAGGAGGCCCCCGATGCGCATCCTGGAATCCGGAATGGGTGAACTGCTCCAGCCGATAGACTTGGACGAGTTTCGCGAGTGGAACCGGGAGAAGAAGGCCCACGGTCTGGTAGATAAACTGATGACCGAACAGGAGGCTATCTCCCGGTTCGTTTATGACGGGTGCTATATCGGCACTGAACTCTACGGTACCGTCCGCTGCCCGATGAGCCTGGCGCGGGAGGTCGTCCGCCAGGGTAAGAAAGACCTGCGGGTCGCCGGGCAGGGCGTACTGGAACTGGACCTCTGGCTGGGCGCCCACCTGGTCAAAACTCTGGATGTCACCTACATCGGCCTGGAGGTCTACGGCACCTCTAACTGCCTGCGTCGCGAGGTGGAAAGCGGACGGGTGGAGAAAGTCGTAGAGTGGTCCAACGGCGGCATCACCTGGCGCTTCAAGGCTACCTCTATGGGCGTCCCCTTCATCCCGGTCCGCTCCATGCTGGGCACCGACACCTTCCGCTACAGCGCGGCCAAAGTCGCGGAGTGCCCCTTTACTGGGATGAAGGTCTGCCTGATCCCGGCGCTCATCCTGGACGTGGGCCTCATCCATGTCCACCGGGCCGACCGCTACGGCAACGCCCAGATCGAAGGCATCAGCGGCTTCGCCTTTGAACTGGCACGCGCCTCCAAACGGCTCATCATCAGCGCCGAGGAGATTGTGAATACAGAGGAAATCCGCCGCTACCCCGACCGGACCATCATCCCCTACTACCTGGTGGACGCGGTCGTCCATGCCCCCTTCGGCTCCTACCCCGGCGAAATGGTCTATATGTACGAACGGGACGAGGAAGCCATCCGCGAGTGGGTAGAGGCATCCAAGACAGAAGAGGGGACCCAGGCGTATTTGAACAAGTACGTCTACGGCGTCGCCAACCACCAGGAGTATTTGGAACTGGTCGGCTGGGAGCGGCTCCAGCGCGTGAAGGCGGCAGTGGAGGGACGGTGATGACAGCCCCAAACTACAACCCCACCGAACTGATGATTTGTCTGGCGGCCCGTCAGATTCCGGACGGTGTGACCGCGTTCATCGGTACGGGCATCCCCATGCTGGCCGCGAGTCTGGCCCAGAAGATGCACGCGCCGAACCTGATCCCCGTTTTTGAGTTCGGCGGGACGGGCGCCATCCTGAAGCGACTGCCCCGCGCGGTAGGCGAGGGCCGCACATTCTATCGGGGACTGGTCGCCTCAGGCATCTGCGACACGATGGAAACCGCCGCGCGCGGTTTTATTGACTACGGCTTCCTGGGCGGCGCGCAGATAGACCCCTACGGCAACCTGAACTCCACCATCATCGGTCCCCAGCACCATCCGCCCAAAGTCCGCCTGCCCGGTTCCGGTGGCGCCAACGACGTCGGTTCTCTCTGCTGGCGCACCATCATCATCATCCGCCACGACAAACTCCGCTTTGTCCCCAAAGTGGATTTCATCACCACCCCCGGCTACCTGACCGGTCCAGGCGCGCGGGAGGCAGCAGGGCTCCCGCCGGGCACGGGGCCTTACCGCGTCGTCAGCACGCTGGCTATACTGGACTTTGATGAAGAAACCAAATGGATGCGGCTGCTGGCAACGAATCCGGGGGTCACGGTAGAGCAGGTGATAGAGAACACCGGCTTTGAGTTGATTGTCCCGCCGAACGTGGTCCAGAACGAGCCACCCACCGAAGAAGAACTGCGCATCCTGCGGGAAGAAGTGGACCCCGAGCGGTTCTACATTTAGTTCCGTAGCCATTTTACCCCACCCTATCTCTATATGGAGGTACGTCATGATTTGCCCCGAGTGCGGAACCGACAACCGCCCTGGCGCGCGCTTCTGCGCCAAATGCGGAGCCCCCCTGCCCGCCGAGTCGGTGGCCTGGACCCCGCCCCCTGCTGCTGAGCCTGCTTTTGCCGCTCCCCCTTCCCCACCCCCACACTCACCGATGCCTGCCCCTGCTTTCGCTGGACCTGTCGCGGTGCAAAAGCGGTACCCCATCCTGCGGGCCCTCAGCGCCATCTGTAAGGTCCTGGGTGGGATTGTCACGGCGCTCACTATCCTGGGATCCCTCGGCATCTGCATCGCTATGATTGCCGGGGGCACGGTCCTGGGGAACCTGGAACGAGAACTGGGCACACCGCTGCCTGGCATCGGAGGAGTCGCCGGTGGCATTATCATGGGCCTGTTTATCCTCCTTTACGGCGGATTCATCGCGATTACCCTTTACGCCTTCGGCGAAATGGTTTCTCTCTTCATCTCAATGGAGGAAAACATCCGCTCACTGGCCCAACGGTGATCAGGAGGCAAGATGCTCTACCCTTAGCGCGGCCATAAAAATCGTCCCGGCGCCCGGTTCTGCCGGTGTTACGGAGTCACGCTCTCTGTAGACGCGGAGTTCCTTCAAGAAACTCAAGCCCTTTCGGAACCCCCGGGTGCTCCCAAAACTCACCCCCTCGAACACAATGGGCATCGCCAGCAGAGCGGGCATCTTCATGAGGCACACCGTTCTCACCATCGGCGCTCCGATCATCCTGTTCGCCTTCATTTTGCCCGGGCCTCCTGTAGCGGAATTGGTTCACTGGCCTTTCTGAACTGTACCTTTCTGGTGCGACGATAGGCCAACTGCCGGCGCACATTTTGTAGTGCAGGTTTTTCCTGGCCCTGCTCCCTCCAGGCAGGGTGAGTCTCCTTATTTCCCTCATCCTCTTATCCCTCTTTCCTCCTGGCCTGCGGTCGGGGAGAAGAGAAGAAGGCACCGGTTTTTGCGGCGGCGGTCTTCAGCCGCAGTCGCAAAATCCCTTTCTCTTTCACCCTCTCTCCCCTTGCGCAAATCCGCAGAATATGCGATAATCCTGCCGGCAACTCTTGT